>NZ_KV830913.1:83951-166645 GCF_001836955.1 Staphylococcus sp. HMSC063A07 | reverse complement strand
ACATGTTAATACGTAGTATTGAATAAAAAATCAGCACTCAGATTGAGTTGAATTCAATTCATCTGAGTGCCATTTTTCTGGGATTTATGTTCCAGTCTGTTTTTATTATAAATTAAATAAATCATTGAATGCTTCTGTCATTGTTGGATGAGTATAAATATTATCTCTTAATACTTGATAAGGTATGTGTTGATCCATAGCTAATTTAATAAGGTTAATCATTTCTTCAGATTCCTTACCGTATAACGTTGCGCCTAAAATTTCATTTGTGTCCTTATTAATGACTACTTTAAACAAGCCGCGAGGATCATTATTAATTTTATGACGAGGAATGTTATTAACGGCTAGCTTGTTTTCCAAATAGTTATAATGACGTGCCTCTGCTTGAGCAGCAGTTAAACCAACTCGAGATAGTGGCGGATCAATAAATACGGTATAAGGAATTTGTCCACGATTTTCTGTTGTTCTATCCTTATTACCAAATAGTTTAGCTTTCAATATTCTAAAGTCATCTAGAGAAATATACGTAAATTGTAGTCCACCCTTTACATCTCCAGCAGCATATATATGCGGTACTGTAGTTTGTAGATGTGGATTCACTTTGATAGCACCATGTTCTTCTAATTCAATATCTGTATTTTCAAGGGTTAAATCTGTATTCGGAATACGGCCAGTAGCTAGAAGAACGGCATCAGCTACAAAATCTCCTTGAGATGTTTTCACTATTGTATGATCATTACTATCAATAAATTCAAATGTTTCAACATCGGTATGAATCTCGACGCCTTTATTTTCTAAATCATGGATGATAAGTTCAGCAATTTCACGATCTTCATTTGGGATGAGTGTTTGACTAGATTCAAGCACAGAGACATGTGTTCCTAAGTTAGCGAATAGTGAAGCAAATTCAAGTGCGATGTATCCACCGCCAACAATGACTAACTGTTGAGGTTGCGTAGCGAGATTTTGAATGCCAGTAGAGTCATATAATCGCGTGGCACGATCTACACCTTTAATATTCGGAATACGCGCTTTTGCACCTGTGTTAATAACAATATCTGTTGCACTAATGGTACGCTCAACTTGTCCTTGAGCATTAATTAAATTAACTTCAGTATTAGATTTGAACGTAGCTTTATAGTCCAAAACATCAATATGCGTATCATTTGCTAAATTTCCATAATTTTTCTTATTTAATGCTGATACGACTTCATTTTTTCTTGCAAAAGCATCAGCAAATGAACGGTTATGAAGTCCATCATGAATGAGTGTCTTTGTAGGAATACAACCAATGTTGAAAGATAGTATCTACTTCCGTACAAAAATTAATAGAATTCAATATCTTTAATCTTCATCGAATTGCTAGATTTGCCACGTTTTAATTTAGTGTACTCTATATTAATAGCTTTTATAGACATTTGTATAAAGTCTGCTTTATCTTCTAATGTGAATATATCCCAAGACTTCAAAAGCACATCCTTAATCTCTTTAATTTTACAAATATCAAATTCTTTTACATCAACTTGCTTTCTTTGTTTTTCGTATTCTTCTATCATTTCGTCGGTTTCTTTTATTAATTCGAATAACTCATTTTCTTGCATCATACCACTAGCATACAACTTATGATATCTTTTCCGTTGTTCCATAACTTTAGACAAATCGATAGTTACATGTGATTGCTTTTCTTTTTCTTGTGTCTCATATTGTTTTAAATCTATTTTAGATAAGTGATCTTTAAAAACACGTAATGTTTCTGTTTCTGTAATATGATGTGGTTTCATTCCTTTTGTAATTTTGCAGTTGTTACAGTAATACGTTTTATAAACAATAGTATCATTTTTACGCTTTCTTTTTTGTGAATTTAACGTTAGAGCGTAACCACAATTAGGACAAATTAACTTACCTCTAAAAACAGATGTATGCGCTACTACTTTAGTATTCGTGTGCTTGTCTAATCTATCTATTATTGTGTTGTACATTTCATCTGTTATGATAGGCTCGTGACTATCTTCGATATAGATTTCTCCCCACTGATAATGGCCGCGTGTGACCGGGTTTCTAAGTGCGTGCATCAACATGCGTGTAGTCCATTCTTCATTACCATTTGGCGGCTTTACATCTGAATTGTTGTATAAACGTGCTATATGTGCAATGCTATAACCTTTTTTAACTTTGTTATAAACATCTAACACAACATCTTTGTACTGATTAGGTATATAAGTGTTGTTTACGCGATCATAGTAGAATGGGGGAGCTGTTAATATCATACCTTTTTTAATTGCTGCACGTTTTCCCATTAAAGAGCGCTCTCTAATTGTCTCACGCTCCCACTCGGCCATAGCGCCGACTAACGTTACAAACAGCCGACCTATTGCTGTTGTTGTGTCGTATACCTCAGTAGCGCTTCTAAAAGCAACATTGTTATTCTCGAATACTTCCAACAAGTCCAAAAGGTCGCGCACTGAACGTGTCAATCTATCTAACTTATAAACTAATACCAAATCAAATTCGCTTATATCATCTAACAAACGCGTCAATTCCGGTCTATCTCTTTTAGCTCCCGAAAATCCAGCATCTACATAAACGTCTTTAACTGTCCAATCGTTTATATCGCAAAATGAACGCAATTTACGTTCTTGTTCGTCTATAGAATGGCCTTTTTCTCTTTGCTCTAATGTACTTACTCTTGTGTAAATCGCTACTTTCATTGTTTCATCTCCTAAAAAAGTAAAAAATAATAAGGGTACTAGGTACCCTGAAATCTATTGCTAAAATTCTAAAGATAATTTTCATTAAAAAAAGAAAGTTTTCGAATTAAATTGTAAGTAAAGCCAATTGATTCTAGTAAATTTATTTTGTTATATTGATCCATTTCACCGTATAATTTAAATAATTCCTCAATCAAATTATCTCTAGTTGGTTTGTTTCTAGTAAACAAAAGAATTATTAACGTTAACGCATACAAATCATTTCGTCCAATGTCTTTAGAATAGTCTTTTTTTAAAAGTAATTCGTACCCAATTATATTATTGAAATGTGCTAGAGATAATTGGTATTCAGATTTAAATGAATAAAATCTATGACCATGCGCTATTCTATTTCTGAATTCTCTTAATAAATTTAATGAGTCTACTCCTATGCTTGATAAATCTTTTTCGTTAACAGTTATATTAGAAATACTTTTTAATACTTCAATTTTATGACTTTTCTTTAGAATACTTAACCATTTAATTGTTAAACCGAAATTGTGAGGCAATATGATTATCCATGGTGGTACATGGTTATGTTTTTTCTTATAATGATTAATTGACTCCACTTTATTCCAATTTAGAGATTTACTAATGTCATCTAATACTCCAGCTCTTTTACTTTTATGGGGGTCATAATAGTAAGTATCTAGATAACTGTATTTTCTATCGAAATGTTTTGGGTTATTTTTACTTTTTGTTTTAGGTTCGTTTACTCCAAAGTTTTTAGCTACTACTGCAGCAACATTATTTTTTAAAGATTGTTCAATCAAGATCAAATACTTAAAATATAAATTTTTTAACCTCATGTCATTTTGATAACAATGAAACAAATCTCTGAAATGTGTACCGTTTACAAAGAATTCATTATTTTTTTGTTTGAAAAAGTGTGAATAAGCATTGATTAATGAATAATAGGAAATTGTTTCCAACTGCATTAATGCAAATTTTTCATCATCAATAATTAAGCCTCTGTCTTTTAATAAAATTATTTGCTCTTTACAACTTAAATAAGGTTTTGATTCTGGGGAAAGCTTTAAATAAGTTTTTATGGCATTTATATCTTTCAATAGAATTCTCTCCTACAACGAAAAAACCCCTCATGCAAGCATGAGAGGTTTCTTGAGTCGTTTCACAGAACAACTATTTCATACTTGCATTATATATGGTTTTTCTTTATTAGTCAATTTAAAAAATGGACAATAGCGAGGGTCTTCCATCCCTCAACCTCCTTTATTTACATTAAACCGCCACTAGGACGGGGTTAATCAACTCTATGCAATTTGTACACTCTCAACGGCTCAAATGTTATAGAATGAACCCTGTAGTAGAATGTGATAGACACAAAGTTAGTACCACATTGATGAATTTTAAAATATTGACGTAACTATCCACTTCAAAATTTCCCAAATCACCATAATTACAAATATAAATCCTAAACAACCTATCCCCATTCCAGGAATAGCTAATAAGCATGTATAAAAATTAGTACAACCATCGTTTTGTTTAGCCATTTCGTTCTCCTTTATTTTATGTAATTTATATTAAAGGGTCGCTAGGACGTTATTAATCAATATGATGTAATTTGTAAACCCTCAACGGCTCAAATGTAATAGAGTATTCGCCGTAGTGAATTCCAATACCATGTTTCTGTTTGTAATGTTCCAATATTTCTAATACGTATTCTTCACTTAATTGAACATACTGTGCTAGTTCGTATAAGTTACTTACACCGAAGTGGTGTGCTTCTATAATAATACGCAAGGGCAATGCAGCTTCATATCCATGACGTCTTGCGTAGTTTTCAAATTTACGGTTAATCCATTTAGACTGGTCTAAGATATTCCCATATGTAAGTTTATGATGTGCTAATTCTTCGTATAAGACTTCGGTTTTTCGTGTTTCAGGTAGATTACTATTGATTAAAATTAAGTCATCTAACCACACCCCCGATAAATTATCGGGCATAACATCTGTTTCTTTAATTTCTATGTAATCATGTTTTATTAACATCTCTTCGTACAATCCCATAAAAACACCCTTTATTTTCGCTTACTTTTAATATAATCTGCGTAGTCTAATACACGTTGCCATTCATCATCTGTTAGTTCGCCTTCAAGATGAGCTGCACGATGTTGTACTTCGGTTTCTGGTTGTTTATTTTTTAATAATAAACTTTCTGGGGTAACATTCAATGCATTTGCGATTTCAGCTATATCTTCCATAGGTATTTTTCTACTACCATTTTCATATCTTGACAAAGTAGATTTATTAACACCTATTTTAGTTGCAAAATCAGTTAAATTTACATTGTTCTTTTTACGTAGTTGTTTTATTAACTTACCTATTTCTGCTGAAGTTCTCATTATAAAATTACCTCCGTTTTGTCTATAACAGTATATTACCACTTTTCCATATAGGAAACAACTAGTATTTTAAGAAAGTTTCAAAATATTTTTTGAGATAGTTGTTGACAATTAGGAAACCATAGTTTAACATTGAGTTAACTTCAAAAAACGGAGGTGACAAAATGTATGAGTTCAACGTTAAAAGAATGAAAGCCGAACGCATAGCTAAAGGAATTTCTCTTTCAGAGATGGCAAATAAATTAGAAATGACGCCAGGCACTTATTCAAAAAAAGAAAATGGTCATATTAGAATTAATGTTGACGATTTAGCAAAAGTTATTGAAATATTAGAAATACCACAAGATAAGTGCGGTATTTTTTTTACAAACAAAGTTTCCATAACGTCAACAAAAGAAAAACAAATAACTTAAAAGGAGGAATGACAAATGCAAGAATTGCAAAAACGTTTAAACAAAATTTTAGAAGCTATCAACGGCATGCCCAAATATGAATGGGACAGAATTGTGCAAGAAGTTGAAAAAGTATACAGCCATAAGACCGTCAAGGTGGAGCTTGACAGTCATAGCTGTGAAGTAATTAAGAAATTACTTAGTTAGAACTTGGATGAAACTAGGGTGAATAAAGTAGTCAATGCCGTTATATCCAATGTGCATTTGATTGTAATCGAACATTTTATGACCTACTTCTTTGTACCACAAATTAGCATCAGTATAGCTATTATCGATTACTACATTCTCAGACTCTGACAGATTTACCCATTCACCAAGTAAACAAGCGTAAATATGTTTAGGCATAAATATCACCTCCTTAGGTTGATAACAACATTATACATGAAAGGAGCATAAATACTTGAATGAATTACAACTTAGCAACGACTTAATCACTATCGAAACAGAAATTAAGAGTTACCAAAACATCGCTGGTCAGTCTATTTTCGAGATTGGTCGAAGATTGAAACATGTTAAAGAAAATGACTTAGCACATGGTGAGTGGTCTAAATGGTTGCAATCAATAAATATGAGTAGAGGGCAAGCAACTAAATTTATAAAAGTAAGTGATGAATTCTCAAATGATTCACCAGTGAACCATTTAGGGATTAAAGCATTATATTCTTTAGCGACCATTCCCGAGGAACAACGAGAGGAAGAATTCGAAACATCTTCTGGCGAAATGAAAAAACCTATAGATATGACAAATAGAGAATTAGAAGACTTAAAACGTCAACTCAAACAACGTGACGAACAAAACGCTCAACTCCAATCACAAGTAGATCAAGCTCGACGTTCTGAATCAATTGCACGTAAGCAACTCGAAGATGAACAGAATAAGGAACCAGAAGTTATTGAAAAAGAAGTAGAAATCATTCCTGATCGTATCAATAAACAACTTGAGAATTTAAAAAATGATAAAAAATTACTAGAACAACGTGAAAAAGAATTATCTGATTTAAAGAGAAAGTTTAATGAACAACCGAAACAAACTGATACAAATAAGTATCAGAGAGATAAGAATTTAAAAGAAGAAGAACAAATAGCTTCAATCAGATTTCAAGTAGAGACGAATTTACTTTCATTAAGAGATGACGCAAATGAGTTTTTAAATAAAGTTGCACATACACCTTATAGAGAAGCAGCTATTGCAAGAGCGTCAGACCGTACTAAAAACATGATGTTTGATGTAGTGGAAGAAATAGAAGCGTGGACTCGACAAATGAGAAATTCGTTGAATACAAGTCAAATAATAGAGGGTGATTAAATTGAAAAATCCATTAAGTATTTTTAACAAAGAAACGAGTGTAGTAAAAGCAATATCCAAAGATACAAATGTAAGTGTGCATGATGTTGAAAGAGTTTTAATTTCAGCCAAGCAAATAACAGAAAACAGTTCTTTAATGATGCTAAACAATCAAAGGGAGTATCAAGAAGATTTACTAAACGTATTACAAACACAAGGTAATCGTATGACTAGTATTGAAAATCATCAAAAAGAAGAACACAACATGAGAGCTTTGAACAAAATTGAATTAGATCAACTAAGAAAAACAGTTGACGAAAAAGCTAGAACAGCACTTGGTAATTTAAATCAATTAGATTTTGATGAACTAATTAATGGAAGTATGACTTTAGATAAATATTCAGAGTTACAAAAGACTAAAGCTAAAAATACTAAAGAATATAACAAGAAATTAAGAGTATACAAAAATAAAATTTGGAAGATAGTTAAATATCATTTGAGTGATGTATATCACATTTCACCCAAAAGAAATATAGAGACATTTAACGTTTATATGATGGATGAAATTCGAGACAAAATAAAAAGTTTGTCGGTTTACGAAGTAAGACGAGCTTAACCCACAATCGAACAAACAACTTAAGGAGGAAATGGAATGCAAGAAAACTTATTAAGAATTAATCCAAATGAAATGTATTTAACAATTGATTATTTGTTAAAACAAATTCAAAAAAATCCAGACCCACAGTTGATTGAGGCAACTGCGAATCTGGTGGATGCGTATAGAAACATCACTGATTAATTCGGAAAGAAATCAGTTCCAACATTATTAGTTGTATTGATATTGAAATAAATGACTTTGTTTAAATCAATAACTCTGTCCTTAGGTTCTAAAACGTGAATATAATCATTTCCAGTATGGTCGGTAGCCAATTTTCTGATTAATATTTTTTCGTTATTTACTAATTTTAGAGTTAGAGAATCAATATTTTCAATATCTAAATAACTAGTAATTAAGTTTCGATTCATAATACGCACCTCCCTTCATAAAGGGATAACAACATTATACACGAAAGGAACTAATAAATTGCTAGCACTACTGATTATCGTATTCATCACATGCGTGACCGTACAATACAAACTTAATTAACGAAAGGGAGAGAAGTAATGCCACCACATATTCAACAAATGTTATTCGATTTCGCACTTGAGCGAGGATATATACAAAAAATTATAGAAATGGAGCAAAAACATGAGTCAAGAAATGATTGATTACTGGGCCACTTTTATGTATGAACGCGTTGGTAAAAAAATACTAGAAAAGGAAGGATTGAAATGAAAAGTCTAACAATCGCTTTAATCACATTCATACTTATTTCAATTATAACAATGGTCATTTTTGAAATTTACTTTACAACAGGATTAGTCGTAAGCGCAGCAATAGCGATAGTAGCTTACTGGTTTTATGAACACCATTTTTTCGATAAAAAAACTGCTACTTGCGCCAACAAGTAACAGTAAAAGAAAAACATTTAAGAAATACAACTAATTTAAATATACGAAAAGAAACGGAGGTCGTCAAGTTGAGTAATTTATTCGAGTTATCAACAAATTATCAACAAATTTATAACCTAATTTCTGAACAAGAAAACGAACTAATTTTAAAAGATACATTAGCGAGCATTAACGATGCTTTAGAAAATAAAGCGGACAGTTATGTTGCCATTATCAAATCATTAAAAGCAGACAATAAAGTAATTGATGAAGAAATCAAACGTTTGAGACAGCGTAAATCAACGAACGAAAACGGTATTAAACGATTAAAAGAAAGCTTACAACTGGCTATGGAAGAAACAGGCAAAGAGAAATTCAAAACATCGTTGAATAGCTACAGCATAGCTAAGAACTCACCAAGTTTAGATGTGCAAGATGAAAGTTTAATTCCGAAACAATATTACGTAGAGCAAAAACCTAAACTAAACAAAACAGAATTGCTAAAAGCTGTCAAAGACGGACTCGAAATAAAAGGCGTCGAATTAAAACAAAATAGAAGTTTGAGGGTGCGATAAATGACAGAGGAAAAACAAGAACAGGATATTTTAACCCAACTTGGTGTGAAAGACATCAGCAAGCAAAACGCTAATAAATTTTACAAATTTGCCATATACGGGAAGTTTGGTACTGGTAAAACAACTTTTTTAACTAAAGACAATAACGCACTTGTCCTCGACATTAACGAAGATGGAACAACAGTTACAGAAGATGGTGCAGTGGTACAAATTAAAAACTACAAACACTTTGCTTATGTAATAAAAATGTTGCCTCAAGTAATTGAGAAGCTAAGAGAAAATGGAAAGCAAATAGACGTAGTAGTGATTGAAACAATACAGAAACTACGCGATATCACTATTGACGACATCATGAATGGTAAGACAAAAAAGCCCACATTCAATGATTGGGGAGAGTGTGCTACACGTATTGTTCATATGTATAGATATGTCTCTAAGTTACAAGAGCAATATCAATTCCATTTAGCGATAAGTGGTCACGAAGGTATCAACAAAGATAAAGACGATGAAGGTAGCACAATTAATCCTACCATCACGATTGAGGCACAAGATCAAATAAGAAAAGCAGTTGTAAGTCAATCAGATGTACTTGCAAGAATGACAATTGAAGAGCATGAGGAGAACGGACAAAAGTCATATGAGTATGTACTTAACGCTGAACCCTCTAACTTATTCGAAACCAAAATAAGACATGCAAGCAATATAACAATTAACAATAAAAAATTTGTAAACCCTAGCATAACGGACGTAGTACAAGCAATCAGAAATGGAAATTAAAAATAACTAATAAGGACGGTATTAAATTATGAAAATTACAGGACAAGCACAACACACTAAAGAAACTAATCAAGAGGCATTTATGAAAGGTGGAGACTTCTTAGGAGCAGGAGAATTCACAGTTAAAGTTAAAGATGTTGAATTTAATGACAAAGAAGGAAGATATTTCACTATCGTATTTGAAAATAACGAAGGTAAACAATACAAACACAATCAATTCGTACCACCATTCCAACAAGACTTCCAAGAAAGACAATATATCGAATTATTAAGCAGACTAGGAATTCAACTTAATTTACCTGATTTAACTTTCGATACAGACAAATTAATAAACAAAGTGGGAACAATCGTACTTAAAAATAAGTTTAACGAAGATCAAGGTAAGTATTTCGTTAGATTATCTTTTGTAAAAGTTTGGAACAAAGGTGACGAAATCGTAAATAAACCAGAACCTAAAACTGATGAGATGAAACAAAAAGAACAGCAAGCAAATGGGAAACAGACGCCAATGAGTCAACAATCAAACCCATTCGCTAATGCTAATGGTCCAATAGATATAGACGATTCAGAACTTCCTTTCTAAAGAGGTGTAAACATGAAATTAAGTGAAGTGTTAGCGACAAATCTAAGAATGTTAATGGCTAGAGACAAAATAAGTGTTTCGGAAATGGCAAAAGAAACAGGAATAGCAAGAAGCACCATCACTTCTTACAGAGATGGTCGTATAAAAATGGTTAATTTAGAAATTTTAAACAAAGTAGCAGATTATCTCGATATAAACGTAAGTGTATTATTCACTAAGAATACTCACAATAGTTCATTTAAAGATATTTTTAAAAGCTATTAGGAAGTGAACAAATGTCGAAAATAAAGAATTACATCACTCAAGATGACGGTATAACCACCGTTGTCATTGAGGATGTGAATATAGACAACAAAACATCGTTATTACTAGATAACGGCTTAGATGCTGAATGTGAAGTTAAGCCAGTAGACCCGTTTAAAATCACAGATAAACAACTGGGTGGATGTAGACGAACGACTAAACAGAATGCTGAAAGGAGAAAAATGTGAATAAATTATTAATTGATGATTACCCCATACAAGTATTGCCGAAATTAGCAGTCGAAATTGGTTTGAATGAAGCGATCATACTACAACAAATGCATTATTGGTTGAATGCTTCTAATCATAAATACGATGGCAAAAAGTGGATTTACAATTCATATCCGGAATGGCAAAAACAATTTCCTTTTTGGTCACTGATTACTATCAAAAGAACGATATACAGTTTAGAAAAACAGGAACTACTTCACATAGGTAATTACAACAAAGCTAAATTTGATAAGACAAAATGGTACAGCATTAATTATCAGACTATCGAGAGAATGATACAACCATCGTATCAAAATGATACGACGAGCGTATCAAAAAGAGATGACGAGCGTATCAAAAAGAGTCGACCTATACCAGAGACTACTCCAGAGACTTCTTCAGAGACTTCTTCAAATAATAGCGCAACTGACGTTACGCATGAACGTTTTGAGGAATGGTGGAAACTTTACGACAAGAAGAAAGATAAGAAATTAACGTTTTCTAAATTTAAGAGTTGTCTTAAAAAGCATTCCTTCGAACAGATCATGCAAGGGACTAGAGAATATATAAAAACCATTAAAAATAAACAATATCAGAAATACCCCAAAACATTTCTTACTAATGAAAGCTATATGAATGACTATAGCGAAGAAATGCCACAAGAAACTAGCAATCAATACACTGACGCATTTGAACGTGCTGCACATTCACAAAATATGGAAAATCTACCGTTTTAAAGGAGTGATGAGATGGAGGCTTTCCAGAAACTAGCAAAACAAGCAGGTTTTAGAAATAAGATAGTTAAACAAGAATTTGGATTACATTGCAATGATTGTGGTCGTAAGTATGATTACTATGAATTCGATAACGGACAAGTAGTCAAAGACGGTTGCGACTGCGACATGATTGCGCTAGCTAAAGTATCTACCGAAAACTATCACAAGAAACAACGTAAATCTAAAGCAGAAAAGATATTTAAACAATCGATAATTAACGAAAATTTAGCACAAGTGACATTTGAGAACTACAAACCTACATCAGAAAAGTTAAAGTATGCTAAAGGTTTGTGCGAAAGGTATGCCCGTAATTTCACATTAGATAATAAACAATCACTATTGATACAAGGTTCATTCGGCACAGGAAAATCACATTTATCTATGAGTATTGTCAAAGAAGTAAAGGCGAGAGGTTATACAGTTCTTTATATGAACGTCCCTCAGCTCATATCAACAATTAAAAATACCTACAACAACAGAAACGGTATGACTGAACAGGAGCTAGCGCAAATTATTAGTGATGTTGACCTAATGGTATTTGATGACTTCGGTATTAACATGAATGAGTTTGCGACAAGCAAGATGTTCGAGTTAGTCGAAAGTAGAGTTGGCAAACACAATATATTTACAACTAACCTAGATGAAAAAGAAATGACTAGAAACAAAGATATGCAGCGTATATTCAGTAGAATTATGAGCAATACAACGCTAATCAAAATGGACGGTCAAGATTACAGAACAAGGGGGCTTAAATTTTGATTACATTACAAGAAATCAAACAAAATCTTGAATGTTCTGATGTATATGCTCAGAAACTCATAGAATACGCACAGGGCGACGAAAAAGCTTTAGAGGACATATACTACCAAAAACTTGCTGAACGTCGTGTAAGGGAGGCTGTGATTGAATATGGGCATTAGAGAAAACCAACCGAAAGCTTACAACTTATATGAGAGCGACGGTTGGAAGATGTTGAGAGTACTGCCAAGAGATGACAACACATTTTACTTAGCTAATTTGGGTGGAATGCAAAAAAATAAATTTAAAGAATATGTAACTAAAGACGAATTAGCGAAGATAAAACGTAAATATAAATTATTCAGAAAAGAAGAATTACAGCAACAAACAACAATAGATGAATTTCTTTTTTAGGGGTGTCATATGAGCAAATACAATGCAAAGAAAGTTGAATATAAGGGACATGCGTTCGACAGTGCGGTTGAATGCGAATACTACCAATACTTAGAAAATAAAATTAACGGTGCCACGTATAACAGAATAGAGCTACAACCCAGATATGAGTTGATACCAAAAACAAAGAAGCAGCGTAAGACAGAATACATCGCAGACTTTGCGTTATACCTAGATGATGAGCTTATAGAGGTTGTAGAGAAGACGGAGGATAACGTAAATAGTCCGTCGCATTACAATTACGGCGATATAGAGGTTATAGACTATATAGAACAAGTCACAGCACATTACCCGTCTAATTTGACTTATGACATAGGTAACGCAATCAAATATTTAAGTAGAGCGACGCATAAGAATGGTAAAGAAGATATTGCGAAAGCGCGTTGGTACGTGCAAAGAGTTTTTGAAAAATGGGAGGGTTAGAGAATGGTAAAGATTAAACGTGAACAAATAGAGCAAGCAATCATAAGTGCAAGTGCGTTTACTGGGAATGATACAGAAGAGTTGTTGCAAGAAGTGGATAAAGTATATAAGAAAGCTAAAGCTTTGGATGACGTAGTAAATATTAAGAAGAACAGCAAGTTTAATTCATTAATTTGGATCAAAACTAATGAAGTGATAAAAAATTACGAAGAAAGAATTGGAAGAAATGGAGTGTAAAAAAACGATGAGAGAAATAATTAAACTAATAATCAAAAGTATAACAAGAGCAATTTTAAATAGAGTAATTAAAGATTTATTAGCAGGTAATCAAATAGCAAAGCACATTCTAAAAGAAATTCCGGATGATGAAAAAGGCATAGTTAGAGCTTGTAAAAAGATAGGGATGTCAGATATACAAACGATTGGCTTTATAACAATTCTAGGGGAAGAAGTAGGGAACAACGAAGAAGAAATAATGAAAAGATTTTATAAATGATATTGGGGGACAACAATAATGACTAATCAATTAGAAATCAAATTATTATCAGACAAAGCGACAATGCCAACGCGTGACAGATCGGACGCAGGATATGACATTTATTCTGCTGAAACAGTGATACTTGAGCCGCAAGAAAAAGCTGTAATTAAAACTGATGTAGCTGTGAACATACCAGAGGGGTATGTGGGGTTGTTAACAAGTCGCAGTGGTGTAAGTAGTAAAACACATTTAGTAATTGAGACAGGCAAGATAGACGCGGGTTATCAAGGTAATTTAGGGATTAATATTAAGAATGATGTTGATGAAAGATATCGCAAACTTAAAAGCACCACATATTTAAACATTAAAGATGAGTGTGTTGAAAGAGATTATCACGATACAAAAAAATTAAATTCATACAAAATCTATAAAGGCGACAAATTAGCACAACTCGTTATTGTACCTATTTGGACGCCAGAGTTAAAAGAAGTAGAGGAGTTTCAAACAGAAAGTGAAAGAGGAGAAAAAGGCTTCGGATCAACAGGGTACTAAAAATATATACGAAAGAGTAAAAGAGGTGCTTAGGAAATGACGCAATTTCTAATAACAGAGATAAAACACGGTCAAGAAACATTTGTCGATGTAACTAAGCCGCACGATAACGAGATATACACACTTGTAGAGGAGGAGAGTGCAGAAGAGGCACGACGTAAGTATGAGGAGGGGAATAATGGTCAATAAAGTATTAGTGATGACAATGATTATATTAATGTTCTTGATTATTAAAACTGAACTAGAGATGAAGAGGGTCAGTAGACAAAGTAAAGCACCAGATGATTACGCAAGGGTAAGCGATCAGATAGACTTAAACGAAGTGAAAGAGGTGTTTATAAAATGATATGGTTAGTCATAGCTATTATATTGTTAGTAATACTTGTATTTGGTTGCATGTTAGAACAAAAAGAGTTAAAGCACAAGATAGAGATGAAAGAATATGAAATAGAAGTGTTGAGAGATAAGTTAAAAAACGGAGGGTCATTATGATAGTTATTCAAAAGCATGACATCAAGAAGCTTGAAGACTACATAAAGAATATAGAGGAATACCGCAAAGAATTTCTGATGCGTGGGTATGAGTTAATGGAAAATCACGAGCCGGAGAATATAGGAGCTGGAAAGAGTAATCTACCAGGAAATCCTATTGAGAGAGAGACAGTTAAGAAGTTAAGTGATAATAGATATGTAATGCTGCGTAACGTTGTAAAAGGTGTAGATAAGCTTATATTTGAAGCTGACGAAGATACTAAAGACTTAATACGGTTAAGATACTGGGAGTGTCCTATTGGATGCTATGAGTGGGAAGACATCGCTAACTACTTTGGTATTAGTAAAACGAGTGTATTAAGACGTAGAGATGCGATGATTAGTAGGTTGGCGGAGTTTATAGGTTATGTATAGCGGACTTTTGGGGTATGTAAGTCCGGTTTGAAAAGGCTTATCATGGTATTGTGAACGAACCGCCGTAATAAGACGTTGTCTTATGGCGGAGACTTCCGTATAAGTAATCGGGTAGCAATTTTCCTATTGGAGGTAGTGCGCCTGGTTGCTTAACCGTCTACTCTATGAGTGGGCGGTATATAAACTATATGTTCGTCTCCTAACAAATTATGTTTTACTCCTATTAGGCTATCCGTGAGAAACACGGATGGCTTTTTTTAAATTTATAAAAGATAATATCGTGAGAGTTGGTGGTAAATGAAATGGGCAGAAGAACAGCATACGAAAAATTAGATATAGAAAGCAAACTCGGATTAGTAGAGGGTTGGAAACGCGACGGATTAACTGACGAGCAGATAGCTAAGAATTTAGGTGTCGCTTATTCTACGTTAAGAACATGGACGCCGGACAAGTACCCAGCGTTTTCAGCAGCCTTAAAAAAGGGCAAAGAAGTCTCTGATTATGAATTAGAAAACGCACTTCATAAGAGAGCTACAGGCTACTACTACGAAGAAGAAACGGTCACTAATGCAGGTAAGGTTGTCAAAGTTAAAAAGTACGAGCACGCTAACCCTACGTCGCTTATATTCGCACTTAAAAATAGATTGCCACACAAATACAGAGATAAAGTAGAACAGGAAATCACAAACCGTAACTTCGAAATTAAAATAGGTGATTATGATGACGAAAGTTAAACTGCGGTTTGACAATCCTGCTAAAGTATTTAATCGTAATATATTTGATGTACTGTTCAATTACGATAACTTTACAGAGGTTCATTATGGTGGCGGTTCAAGTGGTAAGTCTCATGGGGTTATACAAAAAGTTGTACTTAAAGCATTGAAAGATTGGAAGTATCCTAGACGTATATTATGGCTTAGAAAAGTTCAGTCTACAATTAAAGATAGTTTATTTGAAGATGTGAAAGCATGTTTAATAAACTTTGGAATTTGGGATATGTGTCTTTGGAATAAGACTGATAACAAAGTAGTGTTGCCAAACGGCGCAGTTTTTTTGTTTAAAGGATTGGATAACCCAGAGAAAATAAAGTCGATTAAAGGTATATCAGACATAGTGATGGAAGAAGCGTCTGAATTCACATTGAATGATTACACACAGTTGACATTGCGTTTGAGAGAACGCAAACACATCAACAAACAAATATTCTTGATGTTTAACCCGGTTTCTAAATTGAACTGGGTTTATAAGTATTTCTTTGAGCATGATGAACCGATGGAAAATGTCATGATTAGACAATCTAGTTATCGAGATAATAAGTTTCTTGATGAGATGACGCGTCAAAACTTAGAGTTGTTAGCAAATCGTAATCCAGCATATTACAAAATTTATGCGTTAGGTGAATTTGCTACATTAGACAAATTAGTTTTCCCTAAGTATGAAAAACGTTTAATAAATAAAGATGAGCTAAGACATTTACCTTCTTGTTTTGGATTGGACTTTGGTTACGTTAATGATCCTAGTGCTTTTATACATTCTAAAATAGATGTAAAGAATAAGAAATTATACATCATTGAAGAGTATGTTAAACAAGGTATGTTGAATGATGAAATAGCTAATGTCATAAAGCAACTTGGTTATGCTAAAGAAGAAATTACAGCAGATAGCGCTGAACAAAAAAGTATTGCTGAAATAAATAATCACAGCATTACTCGAATCAGACCTGCTATGAAGGGTAAGGATAGTATTATCTCTGGAATACAATACCTTAATCAATTCGATATCGTTATTGACGAACGATGTTTTAAAACGATTGAGGAGTTAGACAATTACACGTGGAAAAAAGACAAAAACACAGGTGAATATTATAACGAACCGGTGGACACGTATAACCATTGTATTGACGCATTACGCTATAGTGTTGAAATGTTAATGATCAATAACAAAAAACAAAAGAAAACCGCAAAAGATTTACGTATGATTAAAAATATGTTTTAAGGAGTGAGCTAATGACTTTATATACAGTCGGGAGTGTAACAGAAAAATTCTCTCCAATAGCTAACGATGATTTTATTGTCAATGATTTAGATGAATTGTTTAAAGGTGATTTTTTAAGAAGTTTAATCAGCAGACACAAGACAGAACAATTACCACGTCTAGAGATGTTGGAAGCTTATTATTTGAATAGAAATACAGATATATTAACGGGACAACGTCGTTTGAATAGTAATGGGGATAAAGCAGATCATAGAGCTGTACATAACTATGCTAGATACGTTTCTAGGTTTATAGTTGGTTACCTAACCGGTAATCCTATCACAATCACACACAAGAACAATAAAACAAATAACAAGATTATTGAACTCAATGACAAGAACGATGCTGATGAAATAAACAGCGACTTAGCATTGAATTTGTCTATATACGGACGTGCATACGAAATTGTATACAGAGACATGAAAGACAATGACACATTTAGAGTATTAGACCCTAAAAGTACATTCGTTGTCTACGACAGCTCTTTAGACAAACGCGTTATAGCCGGTGTTAGATATTATGAAAAGTCAGATGCAAACAATATACCTACAAGCTATATAGAGGTTTACACAGAACAAGACATTTATTATTTGCAAGTCAAAGACGGTTCTATTGTAGTAAATGATGTAGTTAAGCACTTCTACAATGAAGTACCTGTCATAGAATACTTGAACGACCAATTCAAACAAGGCGACTTTGAGAATGTTATTTCTTTAATTGATTTATATGATGCCAGCCAATCTGATACAGCTAACTATATGTCAGATACTAACGATGCAATGTTAGCATTGATTGGTAATGCTGATTTAGACGGAGAAGATGCGAAAGCGTTTAGAGATGCAAACATGATCCACATCAAACCTTCGATAAATGCTAATGGTGGAGAAGGCAAAGCTGACGCTAAGTATATTTACAAACAATATGACGTTTCCGGTTCAGAAGCATATAAAAAGAGATTACAGAACGATATTCACAAATACACAAACACACCAGATTTAAACGATGAAAATTTTAGCGGTGTTCAATCTGGCGAGTCAATGAAATATAAATTGTTTGGACTTGAGCAAGTTAGAGCGATAAAAGAGAGATTGTTTAAAAAAGGGTTGATGAAGCGATACAAGTTGCTTCTAAACAAAGTGAATATAGAAAGTTTTGAAAATCATGACTATTCGGAGTTAAATATTGTATTCACTCCTAACTTGCCAAAGTCACTAAAAGAATCAGTTGAAATATTTAACGATTTAAATGGTGGTGTTTCAGAAGAAACAAGATTAGGTGTACTTGATATAATCAAAAACCCTAAAGAAGAAATGAAGAAAATGGAAAAAGAAAAAGAAAAGCAAATACAATCCCGTGACAACAGCGAATACAGCAATCTAACAAACGATAACAAAGAAGATGTGAATATAGATGTCGAAGAGTGATGCTCAATGGTGGGAATTAGCTCAAAAAGGGATTGTACAAGAAGTAAAACGTGATAAAGCGGCAATTAAAGACATAGAAATGTTATTAATGACCATGATTAAAGAGATAGAGAAAGAAATAATGTCATTCTATGCTAAGTATGCGAATCATGAAGGCTTGAACATCAAAGAAGCTAAAAAGAAAGTTGATAGTTTTGACGTAGAAGCATTTAAAAACAAGGCTAAGCAGTATGTAGAAACCAAAGACTTTAGCGACAAGGCTAACAAAGAGCTCAAGAAGTACAACACAAAGATGTATGTATCTAGAGAAGAATTGTTAAAAGGCCAATTAAACAGTCTGATAGATTATTTTACAGCCGAAACAGAGAATAAGCTATCTGATTACATGCATGACGCTGTAGAGAGAGAAATAAAGCGTCAAGCCGGGATATTAGGCGACAACGTAGAAATAACACCACAAAAAGTAACATCTATCGTCAATGCTGATTTTGGCAATACAACATGGTCAAAGCGCTTATGGTCTAATATGGATGAATTACGCGACGATGTACAACGTATTGCATCACACGTTGTATTGAGAGGTAGACACCCGAATGAGTTTGTTTCTGAACTTAGGAAGAAACACGATGTCGCTACATCAGATGCTAAGCGATTGTTAATAACAGAAGCAGCAAGGGTTCAAACGTTAGCACAAAAAGAGTATTACACTGATACTTTAGGCGAAGATGCTAGATATCAATTCGTTGCCAAAGTGGATGAAAAGACATCTAAAACTTGTTTAAGTCATAACGGCAATATCTATAAAGTTAAAGATATGACACCAGGGTTAAACGCACCTCCACTACATCCACACTGTAGATCTTCAACGATACCTTTCGCACCTACTAGAAGAAAAGACTTTATAAACTCTAGAAAAGGACGCTACAAAGGCGCTAAGGTAACAATAAAATGAAACTAGAATTAAAAGTTAAAGTGAAAGGCAATAACATTGCTTATTATGATGAATCAAATAAGATGTGGAGGATTGTTAATATTGAGAAGCAACGAATCATATCTAAAAGAAATAGCTAGAGAATTAAAGTTAATAAGAGTTGAATTGCAAAAGCAAAACGAACCAACGATAAAAGAAGGTAAAACGAAAGAAAATAAAACAAGTAAGTATATATAAAACTACCAAATTGGTGGTTATTTTTTTATGTCCAAAACGTGCTGACGACGTTAAAAGCTCGTATGGAAAAACAGTCGACAGACTATAAACGGGGGTATATCTCATGGCAGAAGAAATAAAAAGTAACGTTACTGAAGAAACAGAAGTAAAAGAGCAAACACAAGAAAATCAAGACGAAACTTCAAACGATAAAACAAAGCAGTCAAAAGATACTGATAAAACATTTACACAAGAAGAAGTTAACCAAATGATTAAAGACCGTGTTGCTCGTGAACAAAAGAAAGCGGAAGAAAAAGCAGAAGAAGCCGCAAAACTAGCTAAGATGAACAAAGACCAAAAAGCAGAGTATGAACGCGAAAAAATGGAAAAAGAGCTGCAACAATTACGTGCAGAAAAAGCGACAAATGAAATGCGTTCAGAAGCTCGCGCTATGTTGAAAGAAAAGAATATCGATGCTAGTGATGAATTACTAAATTTTGTTGTGAAAGAAGATGCAAACGGAACTAAAGAAAGTGTTGATGCATTCGTTGATTTATTAAACGGAATGGTTAAAACACAAGTCAAAGAAGCATTGCGTCAAGAATCGCCGAAAGCGTTCACGACAAGTGGACTGACTAAAGAAGATATTTTAAACATAAAAGATGATAGCAAACGTCAAATAGCTATCGCTCAAAATAGACAATTATTTAATTAATAATCGGAGGTAATTATTTATGGCAGCAGAACCAAATTTAATTGATGTAAAGGCATTAGGCGAAGCGAAGTCAATTGATTTCGCAAACAGAATGGGTATTGGATTAAACAAATTATTCGAAGCATTATCTATTACAAACAAAATTCCTATGAATGTAGGTTCAGCAATTAAGCAATATCGTTTTAAAATCGTTGACTCAACAGCTCCAGACGGAAACGTTGCAGAAGGCGACATCATTCCATTAACAAAAGTTGAACGCGAACAAGTTAAAATCACTGAATTAAAATTCAAAAAATATCGTAAATCTACAAGTGCAGAAGCTATTCAATCACATGGTTATGATTTAGCAATCAATCGTACTGACAATGAATTGTTACGTTATGTACAAAAGAACTTCCGTAAGGATTTCTTCAACTCTTTAAAAGGTGCTTTGGATAGTGCTGATCGTACAAATAAAGCAGCTTTAACTGGCAAAAACTTACAAGGAGCTTTAGCTAAAGGGCGTGCTAACTTATCTACTTTATTAGATGATGAGATCACTCCTATCGCTTTAGTAAACCCTAACGATGTAGCAGAGCATATCGCTAATGGTTTCATTAACTCAAATGGCGCTCAATTTGGATTAAACTTATTAACTCCATACGTTGGTGTTAGAGTTATCGAATTTGCAGACGTACCAGCTGGCGAAGTTTGGATGACAACAGCTGAAAACTTAAACGTAGCGTTTGCTAATCCGCGCGGCGAATTATCACGCGCATTTGCATTTGCGACTGATGAAACTGGCTTTGTAGGTGTATTACACGACATTCAACCAGAACGCTTAACAGCTGACACTGTATTTGCTTCTGCAATCTCAATGTTCCCTGAAAACATCGACGCAGTGGTTAAAGTGACAATCAAAGCAGAAACTACACCAGTAGTATAAAAAGAGGTGGTAAAATGGTTTGTTTAGTAGCTAGTAACTTTAAAGACAAGACGGATAACGAGCGCCTTTATTTAAAAGGCGACGTTTATTCTTGTGATGACGACCAACGTATCAAAGATCTAAAAGAAAAAGGTTATTTAGTTGTTGTTAATGAACAAATGACTAAAAAAGATATAGTTGATACTTTATCAAGCATTAATATTGTTGTCGAAGATGACAAGACAAAAGCTGATATCTTATCAGACTTAGAGTAGGTGTTGTTAATGGCAACTAAAGAAAATGTGAAAGTGTTACTTGGTTTAAAAGACGACAAACAAGACAATGTCTTAGATATCATCATTAAGAACACTGAAAGTCGTTTATTATCCAAATTGCCTATAAATCTCGAACGTGTACCGGATAACTTGTCTTTCATTGTCGAAGAAGTGGCTGTCAAACGTTATAACAGAATAGGCGCTGAAGGTATGACGACAGAAAGTGTTGAAGGCCGTACAAATACGTTTCAAGCGAATGATTTCGATGAGTATCAAACAATTATTGATGAACTTTACCCGAAAGAAAACGGGTCGAAAGGAAGTATCAAATTTTATTGAGATACAACGACAGAATAACATTCATGCTTGAAAGTAAAGGGGCTTACAACACTAAGACGAGCAAATACGAGCCTAAAACAACCACTTACGACGAAGAAGTATGTAATATCAATCCACTTTCTATGGAGCGCTTAGCTGTTGAATTTGGCGACATTACTAAAGATATTATGGTTGCGCGTCTTCAAGGCAACTACGATAATACTGTAAGCCACGCATTAGTTAACAACACCAAATATAAAGTAGTTACACAAAAACACTACATTCACGATACTGTGTTTTATTTGGAGAGTGTTAACTAATGAATTTAGATGCGCTTATAGAACACTTTGAGTTTATGGAAGACAACATTGAGGACGATGTAAACGAAGTTGTTAGAAACGTCGCTATGGACGGTGTGAGTATTGCCAAAAACAATGCTAAACGTGTGATGAATAAAGGATACTGGACTGGAAATTTATGGCGTGAAATAGAGTCAGCAAAAAGCGGTAAATTATCATATAAAATCACATCAAACGCCGGCTATTCCGGGTTCTTAGAATTTGGAACGCGTTATATGGAGGCTGAACCTTTTATGTGGCCAACATATTTAGAGGTACAAAAGAATTTGGTTGAAGACTTAAAAGAATTACTGGAAGGATAGAGGTGTTGCAATGCAATCACCACAATTACAGCTTTACAACAAAACATTTGACTTAGCTAAAGGATATGATATCCCTGTCATTTCTCAAAAAGAGATGACAGAAGATATTTCATATCCTTTTGTTGTTCTAAGCAGAAGTGACGGTCGTATGAATATAGGGTCATTTGACACTATAGACGGACAAACAAGCGTCACTATAGATATTTGGTCACAAGAAAGTGATTTAGGCTTACATGATAGCATTGTGTACGGTTTACAAGTTGATTTAAGTCAACTAGAGACATTACCTAATTATCAAGTAAGGTTAAACGATATAACTGTTAATCAAATATCTGAAGATACAACAAATCAATCTTTAGCACACAGTCAAATAGTTGCAGAATTTGATACTTATTAAAAAAACGGAGGTTTATTTATGCCACAAAAATCAGGTAAAGATGAATTAGTTTTATTACGAATTTTAGGAGAAAAAGTAGACGCTGAAAAAGTAATGCTAGTTACTGAACACTCACGCTCTACTGAAAAAGATAAAGACAGTGTTGAAACAATGGACGGTTCAATTAGTGCTGGCGGTTCTTTAGAATCAGAAGTTAAATTCACAGCACATATGGACGTACAAGACAAACTTTCAGACGAAATTGAGGACGCTGTTGAAGATGACATCGCTTATGAACTTTGGTTCATCAATCGACAAGTTAAAAACACAGAAGGAAAATATAAAGCAGAATACAGACAAGGTTATTTCACATCGTTCGAACGTAAGAATGAGGCTGACGGCATTGCTGAATATGAAGCTGAATATGCTGTTTTCGGTAAGAAAAAACGCGGTTATGCAACGTTACCTAAATTAATTGAAGATAACAAACTTGCATATGGCTTCCACGACACTGTGAAAGCTGACCCTGCAAACGACGGTTTAGCTTCAATACCTCAACCAACAGAAAGCGGAGCGGCCGAAACTGGAACACCTGTACTTTAATTTTAAACGGGCAAGCCTTGAGCTTGCTCCTTTTTTTATACCAAAAATCAAAAATGAAAGAGGTACATAAATATGTATATCAACTTTAAAGGCAAAGAGTTAGAATTATCATTCGGTTTAAAATTTTTAAGAATCATCGACAAAGTAATGGCTATGGAGTCTGAAAATATTTCATTTGGTCAAGGCACACAAATGTTAGTACCTAGACTGGAAATGGCTGATGCAGTTTCTTTATCGTACATTATCGAAGCAGCTACAGCACATCACAACAAAGCGCCTAAAACCGAAAGTGAACTAGAAACTGTAATAGAAGATATCGCAGAAGAACATGGCATCGAAGAATTTTGTCAAGACATCATTAAGGAATTGGGAAAGCGTGTCATGACCCAAAACCTAGTACCGGACGAGTACAAAGAAGCGAAAAAAGCGAAGAAATAATACAAAACAGGTCATTAACTTATGACAAGTTAGTTGTATCGTGTATGTCTCAATTAAAAATATACGACATGCAAGAGATAGAAAAACTGACGCTAACTGAATATTACTATCGTATGTGGGCACGAGAATATGAAAGGCTAGATCAAATACAACAGATGTTTGATTTAGCCTTTTCAATTCGAAACGCTCAACTAACTGAAAACATTGGAACAGAGAATAAGCCAGAAGAACGTTATATGTTCAATGACTCGTCTGATTTATTGAATTACGAAGAGAATATCAAACGTTTAGATAAAGGCTTATCTATCAAATTTGAAGAAAAAGGCAAAGACGTAGAGCAAGCCATGAGTTTGAAAGATAAATTAAAACTCGTTGCTCAAGTTAACAAAGACGCAAAAGGGAAGGAGTGAGGATAATTGGCTAATTACAAGGTGTCTACAGAAGTTACAGCTGATGTCAGCAGGTTTAAAAAGCAAATACAAGCAGCTAAAAGAGTTTCTGAAAAATTTAAAGCAGTTGTAGAGAAACTAAAAGACAACGATGTTGACGCTGACACATCAAATTTTGATAAAAAGATTGATAAATCAAAAGCTAAAGCACAAGAGTTAGATAAAATGAAGATAGACCCTGACGTCACAGCTGACATAAGTGAGTTTTCAAGAAAAACTGATGAAGTTAAATCTATCATCAACAGATTAGATAAAACTAACGCAGATACTGAAATCACAGCAGATATTGACAAAGCGGTTAGAAATATAAAAAGTCTACAAGGACTTGTGAACGGCATCAAAAACGGCGAAATTGATATAGATGCAAACACAAAGCGTGCTGAAACAAGAATTAAGAACATTGAAGCTAGTTTGAAAGCTTTAAGCTCATCTAAAGCAACAGCGGAAATTAGAGTTAATTCGGAAGAGGCCAGAAGAAAAATTGCAGAAACTAAAAAAGCGTTGCTTGAATTTGCTAAAAAGAGAGCTACAGCCAAATTAGAAGTAGACAGCAAGCTAGCTAATTCGGAAGTTAGCCGGTTTAAATTGATGCTGAAAAGTATACCTAACAAAATAAAAACTAGGGTAACTTTAGACTCAAATAGATTCAGAAATGCGTTAACAGGGTTAAATAGACAAGTTGATGTTTTTCAAGGTCGAATGGATCGCATCGCTAAATCAATCAGAACATTTGGGACTATTGGAGCGAATATAATTAAAGGTTTGTTGTTAGCTTCATTTAGTGCGTTAATTCCTATATTGGGTAGTTTAGTACCCGCAATTGCTGCTGTAGGTAATGCTACTGTTGCACTTGGCGGCGGTGCTGTTGGTGCTGCTGGAGCGTTCGGAGTGTTGCGCTTAGGCGTTACAGGTTTTGCTGGAATGGCTGTAACTGCTATAAAAATGCTTGAAAAAGGTACGATCAGTGCAAGTAGTGCTACGAACAATTATAAAAGCGCTCTAAATGGCGTTAAATCAACTTGGCAAAGCATTGTGAAAGAAAATGCGTCTCAAATATTTGGTGCAATGGCTTCTGGTATAAGAAGTGCTACAAGCGCGTTAAATCAAATGAGACCGTTTTTATCAGGAATAGCAACGCTAATCAGCGATAATGCAGCCAAATTAAGAACATGGGTAACTAGCTCTAGCACAGCACAGAATGCGTTTAGAGCGTTAAATACCGTAGGTGTTCAAATTTTTGGAGATTTACTCAATGCAGGTGGACGTTTTGGCGACGGCTTAGTATCAATATTTACTCAATTAATGCCATTGTTCAAATGGTCATCACAAGGTTTCCAAAACATGTCTATGGCCTTTCAAAAATGGGCTAACAGTGTTGAAGGTAGCCAAGCTATTCAAAACTTCATTAACTATACTAAAACCAATTTACCAATTATATTTAACATCTTCAAAAATACGTTTATAGGTATCTTTAATATATTCAAGGCTTTCGCGCCTAATTCAACGACAATTTTCAAATCTTTAGAGAAAATGACGCAGAAATTTGCTGAATGGTCCGCTGGGATATCTAAGTCAGACGGATTTAAGAAGTTCGTTCAATATATGAACCAAAATGGTCCGGTTATCATGGAGTTAATAGGTAATATTGCAATGGCTTTGGTTAACTTTGGTATCGCAATGGCACCTATTGCAGCGCAAGTTTTGAAAATTGTAACAGCTTTTGCCGGTTGGTTAGCTAAGTTGTTTGAAACACACCCTGCAATAGCACAATTAGTCGGCATTTCTATATCTTTAGCAGGTGTTTTGATGGCTTTAGTACCTAGCATTTCTGGTGTGTATGATTTCTTAGGACCATTAATAACTAAAATTGTAGGGCTAGCTAGTAAATTAGGTCTTGGTAAAGCTGCTACACAAGCCTTAACTAAAGTGTTTACATTGCTTTTTGGTAAAGCATCTCTAGTTAGAACCGTTTTCGGTCTACTTGTTGGTGTTTTCACTTCTTTAAGCGCGCCAGTTTTGGCAGTAATTGCTGTCATAGGTTCACTAGTTGCTATATTTGTTTACTTGTGGAAAACTAATGACGGATTTAGAGAAGCGTGTATCAATGCTTGGAATGTTATCAAAACAACTGTATCAACGGTTGTCACTGCTATCGTTACATTCGTTCAAAGCATTTGGGGCGGATTAGTAGCATGGTGGCAAGAAAATCATGTACTTATACAAGCTGCAGCAACAACCGTATGGAATGCTATCAAAACAGTCATTATGACAGTAATGAATGCGCTCGGTCCTTCTATGAAAACAGCGTGGGAAGTAATCAAGCAAGCTGTTATTATCGTTTGGGAAGTTATTAAGACGACTATTCAAGTAGCTATAAATGTTGTTTGGGGCATTATAAAAACTGTTATGCAATTAATCACTGGAGATTGGTCAGGCGCTTGGAACACAATCAAACAAACAGCGATGACCGTATGGAATTTAATCAAAAGTGGAGCAACGGCAATTTTCAACGCTTTGAAAGCAGCTTTATCAGCAATTTGGAATGCTATCAAATCGGCTGCATCTGGCGCTTGGAACGGCATAAAAGCAGTTATAGTGGCCGCTGTTAACTATATTAAAAATAGAGTACAAGCGCAGTGGAATACGCTCAAAGCTATAACTACAGGCGTTTGGAACGGTATAAAAGCTGTGATTTCAGCTGTATGGAACGCAATCAAGTCATTTGTCACTTCGTCAGTTTCAAAAGTCAAAAGCAGTGTATCTTCGGGTTTTAACAGTGTTAGAAATGTTGTACGTTCAGTTATGAGCGCTGTTAAATCATTTATATCATCAGCTTGGAATGGTGTTAAATCTATCGTTTCTGGAGCTGTAGGCGCTGTTAAATCATTTGTATCATCTGGTTTTAACGCAGTTAGAAATACAGTAAGTAGTATTATGAGTAGAGTAAAAGGTATCATAAGTAGCATTTGGAATTCCATCAAATCTACAGTGTCGAACGCTGTTCATAACATGACTAGCGCAATGTCTAGCGGTATGAGCCGAATGGGTAGTGCTGTACACAGCGGAATGAGTCGTGTTAGTAGTGCTGTTAGAAACGGTATTTCTGGAGCTTATAACGCTGTTAGAGGCGGCGTTTATAGAATGGTTTCGGCGGGTGCTGACTTAGCGCGTGGCATCGCCAGAGGTATCATGAATATGGCCGGTTATGTAATGTCGAGAGCTCGAGCGCTAGCAAGTAGAGCGGTTAGTGCGATTAAAAGTGCGTTGCGTATACATTCTCCTTCACGTGTGATGCGTGATGAAGTCGGTGTATTCATTGCTAAAGGTTTAACTGTAGGTATGATGCAAGAAGGAAATAACACAATCAAGAGCGCAGCAAAACTTGGCGACAGAGTAGCCAACGCATTCACTCCACAACTACAAACACCGGAAATATCCGGAATTTCTCAAGGTATTAAAGGATTAAAAGACAGCATACAAGGCGATTTAAACGCATCATACAACGTAAAAGCAGAGCCGACAACAAATACTATCAAAATACAATTAGACCTCGACGACGAAGCTATTACAGCTAAGGTTGACGGTGTTCACGCTACTAAAGATATGATGCTTGTTAGAAATTAAAAAGAAAGTAGGTGCACTAGTTGGATGTACTCATACAGAAATTTGACGGGGAGTCATTCACTCTAGGTAGCGCTGGCATAATTGTTCATGATTTCAATGTAAGTGGCTTAGAGCTAGACACAGAATATGAACAAATAGACGGCTTACACGGCCGCTTTGACATGGGTGGCGTTTATCGTAAAAGAACGGTAAGCGTGCCCATTTCTTTCATTGCTGGCGAGCTTAGCGACTTCCCTTTGCACAGAGATAAATTATTCAACATAGTTACTGATTTAGACGGCTTTTACATTAGAGAAATGAGAAGGCCAAAAAGATTGCAATATGAATTTAGAGACACAACTTCCGACTCGGGCGGTTTAATTCTAGATGAAAACAACAAAGAAACATCGTTCGACACACCGCAAACAGCCAATGAAATGTCATCAGGTAAGCGTTATAAAGTAAGGTTGGCTAATGTTATAAGCTTAAGTCAATCTAATCATAAAGGCGAAGCTGAACTTGAATTTGAAACAATCGAATTGCCATTTGCAGAAAGTGTTAATACGACTTTATCGCTACACAATAACAAAAACTATCAAAATAGCAAAGATTGGTCACATGGCATGGGTCTTATTAGTAATTCAGAAGCTTATAACTACGTTTTTGATGCTGTAAATGCATTAAGCTTTTATTACCCGGGCAACATACCCAACGATCAATCTAACATGGATAAGATAATTAAATTTGAGTTTAAAAAAGATAGCAAAGGTTTTTCTTTTGCTATAAATGACATACTAGTGATTATTGAAGATGTAGACTTTAAAGCTGGAGAAGCACTCATTTTTGACGGACAAAACATTTTAAATAACAACCTATCTATTTTGCAATCTTCAAATTACACACAACCGGAGATTAAAATCGGTTGGAACAAAATCGAAATTAAAAATAACGCAGTTGTCAAAACCACTGTAGATGCAAGATGTTATTACAAATAGAAAGTGAGATGACATAATGAGAAAAATAATTACGCCACCTTTAAACGATGAAAATTTAGGCAGAATAAATGAAAATTTTTCCGAATTGTTTAGACGAGTTGAAAACGCTATAGAACAAATTTCGCAACAAATATGGAATAAAATTGTTGACCAAAACACTATTAATCTTGGAACGCCGGTTAACAATTTAGGTGATTTGCCACCCGCAGAATTACCTGACCCAGACAAAAGAAATACAATAAGATATGTAAGAAATGAACAGAAATTATATGTATTTAATGGTTCTGACTGGTTAGAGTTTGAAGAAGCAAACTACGACCCTTACCAACAGTTTAAAAAGGAATTAGACAAATCTGTTGCGCAATACAAAGAAGATTTAACAAGTCAATTGAATTTATCTAAAAAAGAGATTGACGCTTTAAACACGAGTATTAAAAACAATGTCAACAACATAGGTGCTAGTGCAATAAGCACAATTACACAATTAAAAAATGATGTCACTTCATTAAAAACAACTTTTGAAACAGATTACGCGAATAAAGTTAAAACTTTCAATGACAATGTCACAGATAAGACTACTACGTTTAATAATAACTACACAACAAAATTGAATGCATTCAACGATAACTATAATAATAAGGCCAAAGCGTTTAATGACAACTACGACAAGAAAAATTCTGATATCAACACATTTTATAACAATGCAACGCAGACTATGACCGATTTAAAAAATAAAACAGAAGCAGCAAGCGCTAGTATTGCCAGTAAAAAAATTAATGGCATAGTAGAAATTCTCGAGGGCGACACGTATTATATAACAAAATATGAAGACGGTTTTGCAGAATTGCATTTTACCTACGATTATACAGCTGAAAACACTAAAACGACATCGGGTTTTTACTATTACGACATTAACGCTATACCGTTTCCAGCAGGAATATCTTTCGTTAAAGTTTTCTCTACTACTGTAAGTATTTTAGGTAATTATTATATAACGGGCGGCACTTCTAAAAATGCAATAGGTTCATATATCGGTGTTCGTGTATGGTCATATAAAGATGCTGCAGGCACTCCTTGGACTTTACAAATATCTGTTTTAGGCAAATACAAATAGAAAAGAAGGTGCATAAGAATGTCGCTTGTTTTTATAGACCCTACGAATAATCAAGATTATACCGTTGAAGCAACAACAGCTTTAAACAAAAAGATAAATGGCGACGGTCTTTTAGAGGTTAGGTTATTTGAAACGAAAGAAAACGCTGATTTTATTAACAAAGTCGGTAAACTTTGGTGGGTTTCAAATGTGGAGGGCAACGGAGATAAGAGAAAATACGTCATTATATCTATAAACAAAAAAACAGTAAACAAAAAACCGACGATATCCATTGTAGCAAGAGAAAAAGTTTACGACGACTTAGCTAACGACAGGTTTTATGAAAAGATTGACGGTAGTTATACAGGTAAGGCCTATTTCGATGCTGTATTTAAAGATACAATATATAACTATACGTTAGTTGCAACTGTTTATGCTCAAGAATGGCAAAACGCTGGAGAGGGAGACTCAAGGTTAAACTTATTTTTAGGCGGTATTGATAGATACGGTTTAGAATTCGAGTATTTACCACAATCAAACACATTCATGTTAAAAGACAAAGTTTCGAGAGAGCCAGCGTATTACCTTTCAAGAAAAATTAACGCTAAAGAAATATCAGTCGATGAAGACGCATCTAATTGGGCCACTTATGCTAGGGGTTATGGTAACTTTTCAGATGAAGAAGGCTTCGAAAAAGCTTTATTGATAAGAGAATATGTACATCCTCTCGAGAAAGTATTTAAACAACGCAGACACGCAGAACCTATCAAAGACGGAAGAATAAAATTAGAAGAAACAATGGACAAAGCACTAAAATCATTGGTTGACGACTCCCTTAAAATTTCTATTTCTGTTGATTTTTTAACAACAAAATTAAGAGACAAAACAGGTAAAATGAACTACATTTCGCCTAAAGAAGGCGATATCATCATGGTTGAAGATGACACTATTAACTTTAGAGAACGTTTCAGAATACTAGAAATAAAAGAAACAAGAGATGCAAGGCATGTCGTCACTAAGCAGGTTGTGACTTTGGGCGACAAGTCACGTGAAGAGAGATATTACCAAAGTATTAGCGAAGCACAAAAGTATTTAGATGACTTAAAAAGAGGTCGTGTTAAATTAGGTTATAGTGTACTACCTCAAGCAGTGAAAACCAATACAGACGCACTGAAAAGAGCAAGAACTAACTTAGAATTTGGTTTGAGTGGTATAACTGCACGAGACCCATTAGATCCTAATATAATGACTGTTTTTAACAGTAGAGGTATTGGTATTAGTGATAATGGTGGTTATAACTTCAAAAGTGCGATAACCGGTTATGGTATTAACGCGGATGCAATCACAACAGGTACGTTGATTGCTGACCATATCCGAGGTGGTACACTGGCCAGTAACAATGACGATGTTTTATTCGAGCTTGACGCTGGAAGACTGTCATTCCAAAAGAATAGTAGTATTGACTTTTATTCTAGTAAAAACAGTATTAAATACAACTACGATTTAGAAAAATACAACGAATATACTAATAAAACTGAAACTATACACACTTCAATAGGTATGCGTATTTTAGATAATAAAAGAGATCAAAGGCCAGATAGCAGGGAAGTAGGTTTAAGTTTTGGTGTGTTAGATTATGATTCGGACGAGCAAAACACAGCGGCAATGGCTGGTGGAATAGAGTTTATAAAAGGATATCTGATTAAAGAAAATAACGCGATGACTTTTTATGACATCATAAATTTATATTCGGATACAATAAAGTTAGGTGGTTCAAATATAAAATTTGGTGTAAACGGTATGGAGTACTACTATTCTGTTGATAATAACGAAATCGTCGACCCTACCCTTTACAAAAAAGGAACATCAGGCCATGTTTTAGCGCCTACAAGTCCACCAACAATGCCAACGAACTTAGGTACTACTGAAAGGCGGTTCGATACTTGTTATACGAACTCTTTTAACGGTATATACACATATCAAAACACTGACCAATATTTTTCTGCAATACAAACATTTGGATCAGGAAAAGTAAAAAATTTTGCTACAGAAAAACCTGAATATAGTTTTTATAACGGTGTAGGTATCGCATTTTCAGAACAAACAAATGACGCTTATATTAAAGTTGAAGATAGTTACTACTCATTTAGAGAAATAGTTAAAAAAATGCAATTAAAAGAATATAGATTCTATCCTGCTGGAAAAGGAATGGTAGAAGTATGAATGAAAAATCAGTAACAGAAGCAGTTTTGGAAAAAAGATTAATAGAAGAAATGAACAAGTCTATTAGTTTAGAAATACAACTTATAGAACAAAGCAAAAAAATAGAAGAATTAAAATCACAATTGAAAGAAGATAAAGAATAAATCTTTTTATCAATTTTTAAGTAGGTGGGTATATGGATAACAACCAAAGAGGCGACCTTGAGCGTCGAGTAAGTAGATTAGAAGTTAATGATGAGAAAATTTTTACCTCTTTGGAACAAATAAAGGATGGTCAACATAATCAAAATTTAGTCAATCAAAAAATGAATTTTACTCTAGACAGCATCAATAGAGAACGTGAAATTGAAAAAGAGAGTAAAAAAGAAAATAAAAAAAATATCAAAGAAATTAAAATGTGGGTACTCGGGCTGGTCGGAACAATAATTGGTTCATTGATTATAGCAGTACTACGTTTAGTTTTTGGCATTTGAAAGGAGGTGAAAACTATGTTCAAATTTTTACTTGGTGCAAACCTTTGGTCTTGTTTCTGGTTCGGCAAATGCAAGTAGCATTTAATAAAAGGTCGACGCAATGCGTCGGCTTTTTTATTTTATCCAAAAAATATTAGAGGTGTATTTATGGTACGAAAATTAAAAGATGTTGTAACCAATATTAATGTAAGCAACGTTGAGAATGGATTTATCGGTGCTAACTTCTATACAGAAGACGACGGATCAGCTTACATCAGAATTACAATTAAAGATAAAAATGAGATATTAGACTTTACGAAAACAAACATGATACCTAGATTAGATTTGTTCGCTCAAGATGGTTCTATATTCACTGATGAACCGTTAGACATACTTTACCCTAGAAAAGGTGTTATACAATACAAAGTTAGAGACAACGTAATTCTTCACGTTGGTAAAATGGACGCTAAATTATTCTTAGCAAATGACAAAGACAGTATACATGTTGCTAACTTCTACTTTACTATCACTGATAGCGGTATGACTGGGCCTATTGGTAAAGAGGTTCATGTGGAAAGCTTGCAATACCTAGTTGAAAAAGTAATGAAAGAAAATGCTATGGGGCTGTTAGACGATAGTTTCAAGGAAAAGTTAGAAACAGACTTGAAATCTTATGTCAATGAAAACCCGGACAAATTCAAAGGTTCTAAAGGCGAGCCAGGAAAAGACGGCAATGTTTCATTCGATAGTTTAACAGACGCTCAAAAGAAGGATTTAGCAGCTTTTAGTGACATAGAAGATAAAGCGGTATCTTATCCTAGAACTGATTTTTTATTTTCAGGAAAAAACATATTTAACGCTTACACAATAACGTCTGACATTATTTTGAATTATGCTGACGGGCAAGAAATTAAAAACGAGACATACGTTACTAGTGATTTTTTACCAATTGAACCAAATACAAACTACACACAAAATTATGCAGATGTGGTTGTTTTTTATGACATTAACAAAAAGTTTTTAAGTGGTTTATCTAGATCGGCTACACCTTCACAAGCAAGAACATTCAAAACGCCGAGCAACGCTTTTTTCTTAAGAACAACTACAATTAAAGACCCTAAATATGCAGGTTATAATTACTTAAATTATCAAATTGAAAAAGGGAGCACCAAAACAAGCTTTGAAAAATTCAATTATAGCTTACCTGGCTTAAATCAAAATATTCCTAGCAGATATGTTTCGAATGAAATGTTATACGATTACAGTATAGCAGCAGATAAATTAAGTTTTACTAAACGATCAGAAAATATTTTCGATAATTCAAGAGTAACAACTGGCAAATATGTCAATCAGACTAATGGACTTTTGTCAGATAACATCAACTATTCAGCAAGTGATTACATTTACATTAAAGATGCGTCGACATTATCTAAAAATAATAATTTTGCCACATATGCTTTTTATAATAAAAGCTTTGACTTTATACCAATAACAACAACGGCGACAACACAAATCACTGTGCCTCAAGATGCGTGGTATGTAAGATTTAGTATGTTAACTAGTGCGATTAATTCAACGATGCTTGTTAAAAGCGACAAAGTGCCAGAAAGTTATATACCGTATGAAATAAAGATACCTAGCGAATTTATAGAGAAGGAAGCTACACAAGATAAAACTGATTATAACATCGATTCTTTTGGTAAACACACACTTAAATCATACACAGCTGACATAAGCAAGCAATTAAATGCAGATTACGCAGGCAAAACAGAGATTGCATTTATTGGCGACAGTTGGATTCAGGGCGGCGAGTTTAGAGGTGGAGACCGACTAACATTACCACTCAAAGAAAAGTTTATGAAATTAGGCTATGCTGACGGCGGTATTGGTTTTATCGGACTAGCAAACAATCATACAGGCAATGGTTTGTTAAGTGTAGAGTTAAAAGGTAGTTGGACTCAATATGATGCGAATTTAGATATCGGTCCAAAAGCTAAAGGTTTAGATACTGCTATGGTCGAAAGCTCTACTGCTGGCGATAGCATAGTGGTAACATTCTATGAAGAAATCGACTATTATGAATTGCACACGTCAAACATCGGAAAATGGCGATATAAAGTAGACAACGGCGAATGGACGACAGTTGATGCTACACAACAAGAAGTAACACCAATCAAACTAGATTTAGGTAAACATACAATTACACTTGAAGTTGTTGAGGGTCTCGTGTCATTTATTGGCTCTTATGCTTATAAAGGCAATAAAGGTGTAGTTATCCATAAAATGGGCAACGGTGGTTTGAAATCATCTCAAATCGTAGCAACTGATCGTGACAACTGGGTTAAACAAATCAAACGTTGTAACGCTAACACATTCGGTATTTTACTTGGTACGAATGATATGGCTGCGAGTATGACAATCACTGATTTCGAAAAAAACATGAAAGAAATCGTTTCACGAATAAAAGAAGGTAAACCATTAGCAAGTGTATTTTTGATAAGTCCGAGTGGAAATAACGTACAAAATACAGCGTTAGGAATGTCAGAATATAGCAACGCATTATATCGTATCGCTAAAGATTTAGACATTGGATTTATTAGCTTATACAGAGCTTTGGGAGACTTCAACACTACTAACTCAAACGGCTTGATGTACAAAGACGGTGTACATCCTAATAAAAATGGTGGATATGCCATTTCAAACGTAATATATGATAGATTGTTAAGAATTTAATTTCAAGCTGACCTATACGGGTCGGCTTTTTATTTTACTCAAAAGGAGATAATTAAATGAAAATTAATTGGATAAACAGACTTAAAAATAAGGCGACCCTATCAGCTTTGATTGGAACGCTTTTTTTATTGGCAAAACAAATTGCTGAAATTTTTGGTGTAGATATCTCACAACAATTGGAGGCCGTAAGCGGCATTGTAGGCACTATTTTAACGCTTCTGGCCGGCTTGGGTATTATCACTAATCCAAACACAAAAGGCGTCTCTGACGCTGGCTTAGACATGCAATTGAATAAACCTAGAAACGAGGATACACATCCGGTTCAATTTAAATCTGAAACAACTGTACCTAGCGCATTAACTCCAAAAACATACGACACAACAGAACCATTTTCAGATGATGACGATGAAGTCGCAGTCGATGACGCAAAAAGTGGCGGTCACTACACAGATGTACCAGAAGAAGAACGCGACAATTCAGACGAAAAAGCGTTAGTGGAGGAATAACAATGAAAACACAATCACAAATTAATGCACGTTTAGACACTTATAAAAACGGCACAGTAGACAGCCCTTATAGAGTGAAAACATGGACGAGTTACGACCCCGCTTTTAGCACAATGGAACCCGGTTGCGTTGATGTAGACCACTTTTATCATGCACAATGTGCCGACTTACCTACAGATTATATTCTTTGGTTAACTGATAACCAATATAAGGCGTGGGGCAACGCTAAAGACTTCCCTAACAATAAATTCCCTACCGGTTGGAAAGTTATTGAAAATATGCCAGAAACAGTGCCGCAAAAAGGCTGGATTGCCGTATTTACAAGCGGCACATACGCACAATACGGGCACATAGGCATTGTTTATAACGGTGGAAATACTAACTCATTTCAAATTTTAGAGCAAAATTGGAACGGTTATGCTAACAAAAAACCTAAATTGCGCTGGGATAACTATTATGGCTTAACGCACTTTATCGTACCTCCATTAGCAAAAGAGTTTAAAGTGCTAAAAACAGAAACAAAAAAAGCTCCTACTCAAACTAATAAAACGAAAACTAAAAAAATAGAAGTAAATACAAAACGCATCACTGGTTGGACAATGGATAAACGCGGCTATAATCCGCGTGGCGTTGTCATACACAATGACGCCGGTTCAGCAAATTCTCAAAATTATTACAATAGCTTAGTGAATGCTAACTACGACAGATTAGCGCGTGGTATTGCTCACGCATACGCTGACAGAAACGGCATCTGGGAGGCTATCGACGAAAGTCGTATTGCTTGGCATTGTGCGGACGGTATCAATCCTGGTAGCGGTAACCACGATTTCTACGGTATAGAAGTGAACCAATCATTAAGTGCTAGTGACAAAGAATTTCTAGCAAATGAACAAGCAGTATTTCAATTTGCAGCGCAGAAACTCAAAAAATGGGGTTTACCTGCTAACAGAAACACTGTACGCTTACACAATGAATTTAGCCAAACATCATGCCCACACAGATCAATGAAGTTACACGCTGGATTAGACCCAATACACAATTCTATCACTGAACAAGCTAGATTGAAGTTAAAAGATTACTTCATCAAACAAATTCGAGCGTATATGATCGGTAAGCAGCCTACATCTACAACAATAGTAAACAAACCTGGCAGTGCTTCTACACCTGCCACGCGCACAAACTCGAACGGCTGGAAAGTAAATCAATACGGTACTTATTACAAAGCGGAACATGCAACATTTACACCCAATACCGCGATTAGAACAAGATATATAGGGCCATTTACTTCATGTCCTCAAGCTGGAGTTTTACAAGCTGGTCAAAGCATTATCTATGACACTGTATGCAAGCAAGACGGTTACATTTGGGTATCGTATACAGCAAACAATGGTAAAAATGTATGGTTACCCGTCAGAACTTGGGATAAATCTACAGACAGCAAGGGTGTTTTGTGGGGAACTATAACTTAATATGTTATAGTATGTTTACCACGTCATTATGAAAGGGTAGTCTTATCGACTGCCCTATTTTTTTATGTTAAAATAAACTTACATGTTAAACATTCGAAATCCATGAAGCCTTGACCACCCATACATGTCACTGGGTGGTTTTTCTATAAAATGTGTGTATAATTTTTATAAAAGTTATCCAAATAGGAAAAGAATTTCAGCTTAATTATTTACAAATAGCACAACAAGGTATATAGTTAATTACGAAGAAAGTTAATTCTCAAACTCATTCTTTCTTCCTAACTTCTTAGCGCTTTTAGTTAGTTCGTCTTGTAACTATAGAATTATAGTTATATACAAATAGGAGTGATTTGTATAGCCCGGCAGAGGCCATATATCTGACTGTTGGTCCCGCAGGAGACTTCTTCCTTGCCATCACTCTCATACATAATCCCTACTTACATTAATGTTTGTAGGGATATTTTTAAGGGGTGTACTAGGTGGGGAAATCAACATATTTAAAAATAAACAATCAAAATGATGTTGATTTACAAAACATCCTTAATGATTTCATTAATTGTTTTTGCAATGGTTATGTAGAAGTTAAAACCAAATATAAAGGACTTCCTACCTTTAAAATATCTTTTCACAAAAACAATTTACCTCATTTATTAGGTTTACATTACACACAAAACAATGTGAGCGCCAAAAAAATTATTGGAAGAATTGCAGAAGGTAAAATCACGCATGAAACTATAAAGCAACATCATGAATATGACAATATTAAAGATCGCCTCATTAATTATAATTTTTTACATAAATGTTTTATTGATAGAGAAATAAGGCTATGCGTCATAGTTCCAAAAAAGTCAATAAATCCGCAAAAAATTGATGTGGCTTTTATAGATGATAAAAACAGTAAATTAATGATACTTGGGTTGAAAAAAGGTTACAATAGTGATTTTTTTATCCCAGCAACTATGTATATTTTAGGTAAGAATAGTTCGTATCGTAGCATGAGAAGAACTGATATTATTGATATAGAATGGAAAAGTGACTAACACTCACCAACTAGTGGGTGTTTTTTGTTTTAATAAAAAAGTCATCTTGGTTGATGAGATTAAACCGTATCTATTAAGATACGGTATTTTTGTATGGAACTATAAACGTTCTATATTGATACATGTACCGCCATACATGTTTGCAGATTGTTCAACTACTGCGACACGTTGCCCTTGATTCGCAGCAAATTTTGCAAGCGTTTTTCCTGCTTTTCCAAAACCTATAATTAATAAATCATAATGTGTCATAACATTATGCCTCCTTTATTATATCTTCAATCACATCATCGATTGTCTTATCACGATAAAAATTTAAAATCAGTTGCTGTTCTTGTTCGCGATAGTGTGACATGGTAGTGGCAATTTGATTTGAAATGATACAATCACTATCGATACTGCCTGTGAATAAGCGTTGTGTGTGTGTTTTATCGAGAACAAATTGTGAATAAAGTTCTGCTAGGGTGATAGCAGCCGTATGTTGATTAGCTTGATATCCTCCATGTTTACCACGAATTGTTTGTATATAATTACTATTGTTTAATTGTGACATTACACGTCTGAGTTGTACTGGATTTAAACACGTCAATTCTGCTAATTCAGTACTACTATAATGCTTATCTTTATGCTTTGCTAAAAAACATAAGACATGTACAGCAATGTTAAATTCTAAGTTCATCATGTCACCACCTTAATGTAACTATTATAGTTACATTAAATAAAATGTTAAGCAATGTGTCAACTTATTAGTCTTATTGAGCAGAAGTATGGAATGTTTTTACATGATGTGGGTAAATAATAATAAATAGATAAAGTTAAAGGAGTGTATTGTTTTGACCACTAAAGTACAATTAGGCAAATCAAATGTTGATGTTTACCCTATTGCGTTAGGTGCCAATGCAGTTGGTGGACACAATCTATATCCTAATTTAGATGAAGAACAAGGTAAACAAGTTGTACGTGAAGCAATTGATAATGGTATTACATTAATTGATACAGCTTTCATTTACGGACCTAAACGTTCCGAAGAACTTGTAGGTCAAGTACTTAAAGAATATCCAAGAGAGCAAGTTCAAGTGGCAACCAAGGGATCTCATGTCATAAATGAAGACGGTAAAGTTTATCATAATAATGAACCGGCATTTTTAAAGTCACAAGTAGAAGAGAGTCTTGCGCGTTTACAAGTAGATTATATTGATTTATATTATATACATTTTCCGGATGAATCAACGCCTAAAGATCAAGCTGTTGCTGCATTGCAAGAATTGAAAGAAGCAGGAAAGATTAGGGCGATTGGCGTTTCTAACTTTACTTTAGAACAACTTAAAGAAGCCAACAAAGATGGTTATGTCGACGTTGTGCAATTAGAGTATAATTTATTGCATCGTGAAAATGAGGATATTATGGCTTATGCGGCTGAAAATAATATTACATTTATTCCATATTTTCCGCTAGCTTCAGGCATTTTAGCTGGCAAATACACAGAAGATATGACATTTGACGATCACCGAGCTCCACGTCGGGATTTTCAACCTGAAACATTTAAAGATAATGTCCGCCGTGTCAATGCTTTAAAACCAATTGCGGAAGCGCATCAAACATCAATAGCTAATATTGTATTAGCCTTTTATTTAACAAGACCAGCCTTGGATGTCGTTATACCTGGAGCTAAACGAGTTGAACAGGTTAAAGAAAATATTGCAGCAGCACAGCTTACATTGACGGACAAAGATATTGAGACGATTGAACAATTATTTCCAATAGAAAAATAATGTCTTAATAATAAGTAAAAAGATTTCTGATAACGTTTATATAAGTGTCAGAAGTCTTTTTTTATATTGAGTATGTTAATGTGTATTTATAGAACTTGAAAGTAAGAAGAATGGGTATTAAGAACAATGTCAATATTGGCATCATAAATAATAATGATATTATGAATTAAAGGAGAATGAGTATGATGATTACAGTGTTATTTGGAGGAAGTCGTCCTGATGGTAATACGGCACAATTAACAAAATATGCACTACAAGGACTTGAATATAACTGGATAGATTTGACAACATATCAGCTAAATCCAGTTAGAGATGCTAGACATGATAAGGGAGAAATCACTTCTTATTCTGATGATTATAAAGCACTTATTGACCAAGTGTTAGCAAGTGATGTGGTTATTTTTGCATCACCCGTATATTGGTATAGTGTTTCAGCTTCATTAAAGGCATTTATCGATCATTGGTCAGAAACACTTATAGATCCACAATACAAAGATTTTAAAATGCGTATGTCCCAAATTGATTTTCGTTTGATTTTAGTAGGTGGAGATGTACCTAAAGTAAAAGCTAAACCATGTATTACACAAATGAAATATAGTTTAGATTTTGTAAAAGCAGAGTTATCAGGATACATTATTGGTACAGCCGAACGTCCCGGAGATATTATGAAAGATAAACTAGCATTAGATAGAGCAACAGAATGGAATCAAGCATTTAGTAATAAGATATAAGCTAGCAAGTTGGATGATAAGCTATCTTTTAAATGCGTGATTTTTAAATTTTAAAGAGATATTCTAGGGTAACATTTCTAAAAAGTTAATGGCTTAAGTCTCATATCTATAATAATGATATGAATAACTCAAAATGTGATATAATGCAACTATTATTACTTCATTAACGGTCAGGAGAGACAGGCATGTATAGAGTTAGAAAAGCGACTGAGCAAGATGCAGTAGCCATTCGAGATGTTGCTACAAAAGCTTGGTATAACACGTATTTAGCAATTTATGCTGCATCAACAGTCAACGAACTATTGGCAGCTTCTTATAATGAGCAACATTTAGCGAAACGTTTAAAAGAACAATTATTTTTAGTTGCTGAAGAAGAAGGGATTATTGTAGGATTTGCCAACTTTATTTATGGTAAAGAACTATTTTTATCTGCCCATTATGTGCATCCTGAAGCACAGCATAAAGGATACGGCACAAGTTTATTAAATAAAGGTATAGAAACATTTAAAGGTCAGTACGATACAGTATATTTAGAAGTAGACAATAAAAATGCTAAAGGTATTGAATATTATCAAAATCATGGCTTTGAAATCGTGCGTTCGTATCAGCCAGAAATGTATGGCGAACATATGGATTTAGCTTTAATGAAAAAGGAAATAAAATAGCTTCGTTTTGCACAGCAGACAGCAACATGATTCATGATATTTCAAGCCTCAAAAGGAGGATAACTTTGAATTTATCATCATACGCGACAAAAAAGTTAGCAGAAGAAAAGGTGTTTAAAGACCCTATACACAGATATATACATGTCAAAGATCAACTGATTTGGGACTTAATCAAAACGAAGGAATTTCAACGCTTACGACGTATTAAACAACTTGGAACGTTGTATTTATCTTTTCATACAGCCGAACATAGTCGTTTCGGCCATTCTTTAGGTGTTTATGAAATCGTCAGACGTCTTATTGATGAGTCATTTAACGGGCGTGAAGCGTGGGATAACAGTGACAGACCACTCGCTTTATGTGCTGCGCTACTCCATGATTTAGGACATGGACCATTTTCACATAGCTTTGAAAAAATTTTCAATACTGATCATGAAGCCTTTACTCAAGCAATTATTGTTGGAGATACAGAAGTAAACGAAGTGTTAAGTCGCGTTTCGGATACCTTCCCACAAGAAGTTGCAGATGTTATTAATAAGACGCATAATAATAAGCTCGTGATTTCAATGATTTCATCACAAATTGATGCAGATAGAATGGATTATTTACAACGTGATGCTTATTTTACAGGCGTATCTTATGGCACGTTTGATATGGAACGGATATTGAGATTAATGCGACCTTCTAAGGATGAAGTACTAATTAAAGAAAGTGGTATGCATGCTGTTGAGAATTTTATTATGAGTCGTTACCAAATGTATTGGCAAATCTATTTTCACCCAGTTAGTCGTGGAGGAGAAGTATTGCTTAATAATTGTTTGAAACGAGCGAAACACTTATATCAAGAAGGCTATATATTTAAAATGCATCCACATGACTTTGTACCGTTTTTTGAAGGAACAATGACCATAGAACAATATATTGATTTAGACGAAGCCGTTGTTCTTTATTATCTTAAAAATTGGATTAAAGAAGATGATGCAATATTAAGCGATTTATCGCGACGGTTTATCAATAGGGATTTGTTTAAGTACATTCCTTTTGATGGTTCTATTATAACAATTACGGAATTACAAGAATTATTTATTCAAGCTGGCATAGATCCAACGTATTATTTTGTTAGTGAAGCTTTTTCAGATTTACCCTACGATTATGATAGACCAGGATCTAACCGTCAACCGATTCATTTGCTACGAAAAAATGGTCATATTCGAGAAATTAGTAGTCAATCATTAGTAATTTCCAGTATTACAGGTATTAATCGTGAAGATTATAAATTATACTATCCTAAGGAGCGCATCCTTAATATTGCTGACCTTGAAGTTAAAGGTTCAATTATTAATTTACTCAATGAGTTAAATTAATGATTGATATAACCATTCAGTAACATTAGCTGATGCGTAGAATAGATAATAGTTAAAGTTCAAATAGATACTTTTTGATTTATATGGAGGTGTCATGATTGGCAGAGAATAAAGGATTTAAGTTTAATATTATTAAAAATGACCCTTTAGATGGCCATAAAGGTACAAATATTGGCTCAATTAGCTTAGATAATATTGCACCTGTATTTATTGATGTTGCCAACCAAGAAGCTTTTATTGATATTGGAGGTATGCATGCACGAGCTCAAGTAGAAAAAGGTGTGAAATGGATAACTGATAAAGAAACAGTAGAAGGTGACGATGCAAAGGAATATTGGCTTTGTTGGGTGACGACTGAACGTAGTGAACAAGGTCCATACTATGCAGGCGTTACTGCATGTTACTTGCTCGTTAATAAGTCCATTCGCCGTGGTTATAAAAGCATGCCTGAACATGTTAATATGATGGATAAATCAATGAAACATCATGTTATCATAGATCATATTGGTGACAATAACAAACAGGTACTCAAGAAATTTTTACAATCACATAATAGTGAAATGTGGAATAATTCGAGCTCTGAGCTACATTTAGCATTTGAATAAGATTGAGCTATACAAGCTTATATTATTTAAATATAAAGACAACACGTTTACCACTAAACTTGTAAAGTCTTGGATATAGATATCAGGTTGGGACATAAATCCCAGCATAATCGCACAAAGATGATTAAAAATTAAAAATCGTCTTTGTGCTTCTTTTATGATCAATACGTCGTATTTAAAAGCACTTGGTTTGGTCTTAAGTGGTACGTAATATAACAAAGAATAAAGAAGCGCCTGAGAGATAACGCCTCATTTATTTTAGGTTCGTAACAATATATTGGCAGTAGTTGACTGGATAGAAAATACGCTTAAACTGAGTTTTTTCAATCTTAGTCAAGCTTGCCTGCGTGGGAATATGAATTCAAAATGAATGCTGTCTTACATGCTTGTTTAACTTGTCAAAGACATTGTTATCCCGGATGCTTTATATATTTTATGCTTAAAATATAATTTAATGAAAAACATTGTGAGCTAGGTTATTGCTAACGATAGTAAGCTTTTGCATGGTATAATTAAACTATAATAGTGTTGTATTACAACGAATGATAGGAGTGGAGTAATCATGAAAGCAGCTGTTGTTACGCAAGATCATAAAGTAAGTTTAGAAGATAAAACTTTACGTTCTTTGAAGCCTGGAGAAGCACTTGTTAAGACAGAATTTTGTGGTGTTTGTCATACTGATTTACATGTGAAAAATGCGGATTTTGGTGATGTTACAGGTAGAATACTAGGTCATGAAGGAATCGGAAAAGTGATTGAAGTTGCCGATGATGTTACCGCATTAAAAGTCGGCGATCGTGTGTCAATCGCTTGGATGTACGCAGCTTGTGGACGTTGTGAATATTGTACTTCTGGACGTGAAACATTATGTCGTGATGTCCAAAATGCAGGTTATACGGTCGATGGTGCAATGGCAGAAGAGGTTATTGTAAATGCAAATTATGCCGTTAAAGTGCCTGATGACTTAGATCCTGCCGCAGCTTCATCAATTACTTGTGCTGGTGTTACAACATATAAAGCGGTTAAAGTGAGCAAAATTAAACCTGGACAATGGATTGGAATATTTGGTATCGGTGGTTTAGGTAATTTAGCACTTCAATATGCTAAGAATGTGTTTAATGCTAAAGTCGTTGCATTTGATATTAGTGATGATAAGTTGAATTTTGCCAAAGAATTAGGTGCCGATGCAGTCGTGAACACTAAAAATCAAGATGCAACTGAAATCGTTAATCAACTAACCAATAATAAAGGTTTAGATGCCACAGTGATTACTGCAGTAGCGAAAACACCTTTTAACCAAGCAGTTGATGTTGTTAAAGCTGGTGCACGTGTTGTTGCTGTTGGTTTACCTGTAGACAAAATGGATTTAGATATACCACGTCTTGTGTTAGATGGTATTGAAGTCGTCGGTTCTTTAGTAGGAACACGTCAAGACTTAAAAGAAGCTTTCCAATTTTCTGCAGAAGGTAAAGTTGTTCCTAAAGTTAAAACACGTGACTTAGAGGATATTAATGATATCTTTGAAGAAATGGAACAAGGTAAAATCACTGGTCGTATGGTTATTAAGTTTTAATTTGAACGATACAACATCATTATAGCTATACATCAAGCTGGGACATTTTGTTACTGTTCCAGCTTCTATATGTTTTCATTGGTTAAAGAAACAAATTTAGGAAAGTGTGATAAAAATGACTAACAAAAATATTGATACAGTTTTTGAAATGGGTGAAAAAAATGACGCATTTAAAGAATATTTTATTGGGGATAGTTATCTTAATATGTTGTCTACAGAAGGCATAACTATTGGTAATGTAACATTTGAACCTGGTTGTAGAAATAACTGGCATATCCATCATAAAGGTGGACAAATCTTACTTGTAACAGCAGGTGAAGGTTATTATCAAGCCTGGGGAGAACCTGCACGTAAGTTAACGAAAGGTGATGTGGTTCATATACCAGCAGAAGTCAAACATTGGCATGGTGCTACAAAAGATAGCTGGTTTACACATTTAGCGATTGAAGTTCCAGCAGAAAATAGCTCTAACGAATGGTTAGAACCCGTCGATGATGAGCAATATAGTAAGATTGAATAATAATGTTTAACGTGATTTTCCCATTTAAATGAATTAATTTTAAAACAAAATATGAATTATTTCTGTTCAGCGCATAGTGATAAAATATACAAATACTGAAATTTTATATATAATAAAATTAATAATTATATGGGAGAGATGACGTTATGCAGATGAAATTAAGAGAACAAGAACTTATAGATTTTTTAGAAATAAATTTTCCAGATAAAGAATTTAAAAAAGGGAGAATGTTAGTTGGTCAACATCATCGTGACGATTTGACAGTCTATTATCTTGGTGAAGAATTGTTTGCCGCTATCATTGTGGCATTTAACACATTTGAAACGAGAGAAGCTATGCTATTAGATTACACTGCAGTGAAGGATATCACGTTAAAAGAAGGTTGGCTATATCGCAAAATGATTATTAAAACTGAAAATGAACGTATGAAATATGGTACTTCCAAAGTGCTATTAAGTGATTTCCAAACAGAAAACTTTAATTATTTTATAGATGGTCAAAAAGAACGTGTCATTTTTAAAAATGGGAAATTTGTCTAAAATCACCGTTAATGATTTATTTGAAATGTCAAAACACCTATGTTGTATCAAGCATAGATTAACTCTAAGCTGCTATATATAAACATATTACAAGATGCTTAAACGCTATGTAATAACCAGAGCGATACATATATTTGAAAAGGTTGCTCTATGTTAATGTAGCACAGTCTATTAATCAATTAATATTGTAATCAACTTAATAAATGGTATAATTTTTGTAAGTGAATTGATTTATAGAATGAGAGGACAACAAATGACTAAACTATTATTGTTTGTAACAACGCTTTGTTTTGGCATCATCTATTTCTATAAGTATAAAATGTTGGTAGATAAATATAATTATGACATAGTAGAACTTGAATCAGAAGCAGATATTTTTAGAAAGAATAGATAAATATTGTGACGCAGATGGCAAATTACAGTATATGATAGATTAAAATGAAGAAGTAAAGCAAAAGCTGGAGCAACTTATACAAGAGTTGTTTCAGCTTTTTAACGATTTAAGTAGTTAAAGCAATATAATTTTAAAAAAGAAGCAGTTGATGATGAGCTTAGCGATATGTCCAGTTTCATAAGGGGAATAATTGTCATAGAATGATGCATATTTATCGGCATACTCATGCTGACTATATCGCTATTTTGAATATGATTAACGAATGCATATTGTATTTCTGATATTGGTCCATGTAGTTCAATAGCAAAGTCTTTTAAAGCAAGATTAATTTTAATGATAAGATATTTAATATGTCGATAAGTCCATATTTTTAGTATATTGACGACTACAAGCGCTATAGTATTTATGCTATAATGTGGTGTAATTATTTAGAGATTAAGGTGAGTAACTTTTGACTAAGACTGTAAAGATTAATACAAAGCAAGTCTTAAAGCAAAATGGCGATAAGCAACAATTTGATATGACAACGATTGGTGTATGGCAACAGCGTCAGTCCGAATTCATTCGATATGAAGAAAATATAGAAGATGCTAATGTAAATGTAACGATTAAAATAGACCAACAAGGGGTCAAGCTCATTCGCAAAGGCGATATTAATATGAACCTCCATTTTGTTGAAGGTAAAACAACAACGACTTTGTACGATATTTCAGCAGGACGACTCACTTTAACGGTTAAAACATTGAGTATCCTGCATTTTGTCAACAAGTCGGGTGGCAAATTGAAGATACATTATGAGTTGTATCAAGAAGATGAAAAAATGGGCACGTACCAGTATGAAATAAACTATAAGGAGATAAGCGAATGAATATTATCGAACAAGTAAAGCAGACATTAATTAATGAAATTAAAACGAGCATAAAATCAGCTAAACTCATTCAAGATCAATCAATACCAGAAATAAAAATCGAAATACCTAAAGATAGTAAAAATGGTGACTATTCTACCAACATTGCGATGGTCTTAACTAAATTAGCAAAGCGGAATCCACGCGAAATTGCTCAAGCCATTGTAGATCATTTTGATACAACGAAAGCACATGTAAAACAAGTAGACATCGCAGGACCAGGCTTTATAAATTTTTATTTAGATAATCATTATTTGACGGCAATCATTCCTGAAGCCATTTCTAAGGGAGCGCATTATGGTTATGCAAGTGAGCCTAAAAACAAACGTATTTTATTAGAATATGTATCTGCCAATCCTACCGGGGACTTACATATTGGTCATGCTCGAAACGCAGCAGTAGGCGATTCACTAGCCAATATATTAATTGCTGCAGGATATGATGTAACACGAGAATATTATATTAATGACGCCGGTAATCAAATCACGAATTTAGCGCGTTCTATTGAAACAAGATTCTTTGAAGCATTAGGTGATACGAGTCATAAAATGCCGGAAGATGGGTATAACGGCAAAGACATTATTGAAATTGGTAAAGACTTAGCGCAGAAACATCCGGAAATTAAAGATTACTCTGACCATGACCGTTTAAAAACATTTAGACAATTAGGTGTTGAATACGAAATGGTAAAGCTGAAGAGAGATTTGGCTGATTTCAATGCGCACTTTGATAGTTGGTTTAGTGAGACAACGTTATATGACAATGGTGCTATTGAAAACACATTGGCACGTATGAAAGAAAACGGTTATACGTACGAAAAAGATGGTGCTACATGGTTACGCACGTCTGATTTTAAAGATGATAAAGACCGTGTTTTAATCAAAAGTGATGGCTCGTATACTTATTTCACACCTGATACTGCTTATCATTATGACAAAATTAATCGAGGTAATGATATCTTAATTGATTTAATGGGTGCAGATCATCACGGTTATATTAATCGTATTAAAGCAAGCTTAGAAACATTTGGCGTAAATAGCGATCGTTTAGAAATACAAATCATGCAAATGGTTCGTCTAATGCAAAATGGCGAAGAAGTAAAAATGAGTAAACGTACTGGAAATGCCATTACTTTACGTGAAATTATGGACGAGGTAGGCGTAGATGCGGCGCGTTACTTCCTAACCATGCGTAGTCCAGATTCACATTTTGACTTCGACATGGAACTTGCAAAAGAACAATCACAAGACAACCCAATTTACTATGCACAATATGCTCATGCGCGTATTTGTTCTATCTTGAAACAAGCAAGAGCGCAAGGAATAGACATCACTACAGATGCTGATTTTTCATTGATCACGAATGACAAAGCGATTGACTTATTGAAAAAGGTTGCTGAATTTGAACAAGTTATTGACAATGCTGCCGAGCACCGTGCACCTCATCGTTTAACAAATTATATTCAAGACTTAGCTGCAGCATTCCATAAATTTTATAATGCTGAAAAGGTTTTGACAGATCATCAAGAAAAGACAAAAGCACTTGTTGCACTTATTGAAGCGGTAAGAATTACATTGCATAATGCCTTAACTTTAGTAGGCGTGTCAGCACCTGAGTCTATGTAAAATAAATGAATTAAAGTACCCTCATAGCCTGTTGTTTATGAGGGTATTTTTATCTTATGAATGGGAGTGATAATGTGCTAACGCTAACAACTGAGCAACTTTATAACAAATTATTCGAAGAGATGGGCCCACAAGCGTGGTGGCCTGCAGAAACTCCAGAAGAAATGATAGCAGGTGCGATATTAGTTCAAAATACAGCATGGAACAATGCACATATGGCATTGCTTCGTCTTAAAGAGGCAACACAATTTCAACCGCAAAGTATTTTATCTTTATCGTTAGAAACGTTGCAGCGTATAATTCGTCCTAGTGGATTTTATAGAAATAAAGCTAAGGCACTACATGAATTGTTCAGTTGGTTACATATGTATCACTACGACTATGAGCACATTGCACATTTATTTGATAAGCGATTGAGAGATGAACTGTTAGCAATTAAAGGGATTGGCTCGGAAACAGCGGATGTCTTAATGGTTTATATATTCAATGGTGTTGAATTTATTCCTGACAGTTATACACGGCGTTTATATCATAAATTAGGCTATCAACAAACAGCTAGCTATGATAAATTAAAGCAGCATATCACATTACCAGTAAATTTTACAAATCAAGATGCGAATGAGTTTCATGCATTATTAGATAATTTTGGTAAAAATTATTTCAATAGTTCAAATAGTAAAAAGTACAACTTTTTAGATGAATATTTTGAACAATAATATAGACATTAACGTAACGTTATTGTTTATAGTAGTAGATAAGTATGCATGAATGAAAAATATTAAAGGGGTGAGTTGTTTGCATTACACATTTTTACCTAATGAAGTTGCGCATATTACGGGAAGTAGTACTAGAACATTACGTTACTATCATGAGATAGGGTTACTCATCCCCTCTATCATTGCGGAAAATGGTTATCGTTATTATAGTGAATCAGATATTGAGAAGTTACAAGAAATACAGTTTTTGAAAAATATGGGACTATCTTTGTCACAAATTCATAGGTATTGTCATAGTGATATAGAAGCTAAAAACAAGTTGCTTGAAGCACATTACCAGCAAATTTTGAAACGTTATTATGAGTTAGAACAGCGATTACAAGATTTACAACACCATCTCACTTCATCACATCAGAAAGCATTAGATGAACTTGATTATGATCATGTACGTTTGCATGCGCAATATGCTAAAGAAGCAAAAATAAAGTATGGGCAAACAGACTATTATCAGTCCTATAGCATACAGCAAGTGCAACAAAATAGCGCTTGTAAAAAGTGGGATGAACGTATTGAAGTACCCATGAATCAATTTTTTGATTGCATGAATGAATACTTAATACAAGGAGTTTCAGCTACACAACCAGAAGTTTACCTTAATATTGTTAAGTTAAAAAACATTATATTGCAACAAGTACCCCAATGCGATACTATATTTTTAAACTATATGGCGACACTCTATGAAGAGGATACACGCTTTAGTGCTTATATTAATCGACATAGAAGAGAAGGCCTAAATTGTTATATCTCTGAAGCAATTCGTGCCTATATTGCTTAAAAGATAATAGGCATCTTAATCTGTGGTAAAGTATAAACAAAGAATGTTTGATTACAAATAAGGAGAGATCATGCTGTGGGTTTTTACAAAAAATTTTGGTTAAATACATTTAAGCTTGAAGGAAGAACAAGACGCAAAGAATTTTGGCCGTCTGTCTTAATAACGTGGGGGCTAGTGATTGTGGCTTATTTTTTGATAGCTATCCTATCAATTGTGTTTCCTATATCACGTCCTATTAAAGACTCAATGATAACACTTGTTGAAATTGTTGCTTTATTTCCACTATTTAGTATTTCAGTTCGTCGTTTCCATGATTGTGGTCGCACCATGGCTGCACCGCTTATTATTGCAATATTTGACGGCTTATCAATCATTGAGAATATTTTTAAGATTGTGTTAAATGATTCTAGCGATAAATCATTATTTGAAATGGCAGGAAATATTGGACTATTCATTGGTTTAGTATATACTATAACATTTATTGTGACTGCGCTATATGCGCTTATTGTCTGTCTATTAGAAAGTGATAAAGGTCCTAATAAATATGGTGCAGAACCTGAAGTGCACTAGGCTGTAATAAGATACAAGTTTTAATATACCTACAATTATAAGTGCAAAATTTTTAAAGGTTTATAATGTAGAGACTAGGATACAAATCTCAACATAATCGCACAAAGATGATTAAAAAATTGAAAATCGTCTTTGTGCTTTTTTAATATTTTTGAAAATCACATAATAGTACCTTAATAAATTTGATATGATGAATATTGAAATAAATATAAAGGTGGTAACATAATGAAGTTAAAATATGGGGTTATACTTTTGCTATCGATACTGCTTATATTAAGTGGTTGTAGTCAATCAGATAAAACGCAACGTAGTCAACATCAAAATGCGGATAAACAATCGCATACACCGTATCAACGAATAGTGTCATTGATGCCAAGCAATACAGAAATATTATATGAATTAGGATTGAAGAAACAACTCATTGGCGTTTCTACTGTGGATGATTATCCTAAAAATATTAAAAAAGGAAGAAAACAATTTGATGCGATGAATCTAAATAAAGAGGCGTTATTAAAAGCAAAACCAGATTTAATTGTTGCGCATGAATCACAAAAAGCATCATCTGATAAAGTACTTAAAGCGCTACAAAAAAATGGTGTCAAAGTGATTTATGTGAAAGATGCTCAATCTATCGATGAGATGTATCAAACATTTAAACAACTAGGTAAGGTAACTCATCGCGAGCAGCAAGCAGAAGCTTTGATACAAGACACAAAACAAAACATTAAAAAAGTAGTTGATAGTATACCGCAGCATCAACGACAACAAGAGGTGTTTTTAGAAGTGTCCTCTAAACCAGACATTTATACTGCAGGGCGGCAGACATTTTTTAACGATATGTTAACTATATTACATGCACGAAATAGCTTTAGTTCAATTGAAGGTTGGAAAGCTGTTAGCAAAGAAGCTATTATTAAAAAGAATCCAGATATATTAATATCTACAGAAGGTATTTCAAAATCTGAATACAACGATATCGTAAAAAAACGAGGTGGATTTAATCAAGTGAAAGCAGTGAAAAATGGTAGAGTTGAAGTTGTGAATGGTGACGAAGTTTCACGACCTGGTCCACGTATTGATGAGGGATTAAAGGATTTAAAAGAAGCCATCTATAAATGATAATAAAGTTGGTAAAAATGTGTGGGCTATTGCTGTAAGACTAATAATTAAACAGTATGTTTGGAAAATATAGCTTGCTTTGTATATTAATTTATTGCTTATAGTATATAGCTTATTTACTGTGGTCAAGTGAGGTTTTAATAAAAAAGATAAAGAGTGACGATAATGAAAGGATATCAGGTAGTAAGTCTTTGGCTAGTGTTATTATGTTTAGTTATAGGCACTAGTCTGTTATGGAACTTAGGCTCAATATTAGATCAATTTAATCAAATGATATTGCTAAAGGTGCGCATACCACGGGTACTTGAAGCGTTAATAGCTGGTGCTGTTTTAACTGTAGCTGGTCAACTGTTTCAAATTGTATTAAATAATCCGTTGGCAGATAGCTTCACATTAGGCTTAGCAAGTGGTGCCACATTTGGTGCGGCGTTACCACTATTTATTGGTATCAGCGTACTCTGGATACCTGTCTTCTCCATTGGTACAAGCATGTTAACACTTATCTTAGTTCTAGCAATTGTCTATACGATGGCTAAACAACAACCAATGCGATTATTAATTATTACAGGTTTAATGATTGGTGCATTGTTTAATGCATTACTTTATATTTTAATACTGATTAAGCCTAAACAACTTAATAATGTAGCAAATTATATGTTTGGAGGCTTTGCTACGGCAGAATTTTATGAATCTTGGATAATGCTTGTGGTATGTTTGCCTTTATTACTATGTTTATTTATTATGATACCGAGAATAAAATTACTACAAGTTGGAGATCTTAAAGGACAATCATTAGGTTTAAATGTAACCACGCTTACTTTCTATGTTTTAATTATAGCCTCAATGATGTCTGCTATTGTAATAGCATATGTAGGGATAATAGGTTTTATAGGTATGATTATTCCGCAATTAAGTCGCAGGATACATCATCGTTACTCACTATATATTCAAATGATATTGAATATTATAATTGGTGGGACTATGATGGTGATAACCGATTGGCTAGGCGCAATTATTATTGCACCAGTTCAAATTCCGGCAAGTATTATTTTAGCCATCATAGGGATCCCCGTGTTATTTTTAATGTTGATAAAATCTGCACGTTTTTTAAGATGACAATAAGTCTTTGCTACGATAATACAAATTATATAATAAAGAGGGACAAACATGGATTTAAGTGGTATTAAAGCAGTTGTATTTGATTTAGAAGGCACTTTATTAGATAGAAAGAAATCAAGAGATAAGTTTATTGAAGAACAATATGAACGTTTCCATGATTACTTCGTGCATGTTCAATTAGCAGATTTTAAAAAGACATTTATTGAATTAGATGATGATGAGGACAACGATAAACCAAATCTCTATAAAGAAATTATTAAACAATTTCATATTGATCGTTTAACATGGAAAGATTTATTTCGAGATTTTGAAATGCATTTTTATCGCTATGTCTTTCCATACTACGACACGCTATACACTTTAGAACAGTTAACAGAACGAAATTATCTTACTGGTGTGATTGCCAATGGTAAGTCAAAGATCAAACAATTTAGACTTCACTCTCTAGGAATTGAACATGTAATTAATTATCTATCGACCTCGGAAATGGTAGGATACCGTAAGCCACACCCAAAAATATTTGAAGATATGATTGCTCAATTAGGAGTTACACCAAATGAAATGATGTATGTAGGTGATGATGCACTAAACGATGTAGCACCAGCAAGAGCGATGGGCATGGTTAGTGTATGGTTTAAACAAGAAGATGCGGAAATTGAGCCATTAGCTGAAGAAGTAGATTACACGATAACAACGATTGAAGAAATATTAGACATTTTACCTCAACAATCAGCAGGGAAGGGAGAATAATAAATGGAGTTATTTACAAGAAAAGGTGGTATTACGATTCATTATCATACTGCAGGTGAAGGTTATCCTGTAGTATTAATACACACGGCATATGATAACGCAGCTATATTTAAAGATTTATCTAAGAAGTTAGCAGAATCATTTCAAGTTGTGCTGATAGATTTGAGAGGGCATGGTTATTCTGATAAGCCAAGAATCATTAAATTTAATGAATTTGCAGATGATATCATTTTATTGCTCGATTATTTATATATCGAGCAAGCAGCGTTTATAGGTCACGAATTAGGAGCTAACATTATAGCTGATTTAGCCGTACGCTATCCTGAATATTGTTCTTCATTAACGCTAGTCAATCCGACGTCAATAGAGGGTGAATTGCCTGCTGAACGTTTGTTCCGTAAGTATGCTAATGAAATAAGAAATTGGGAAGACAATAAACAAGAGAAATTTTTAGATAAACATAGATATTATAAACCGCGTCATTTAAACAAATATTTAAAACATATTGAAGACACAAATGCGATTTCCACTAAAGAAGAGATAGAAGCGGTTGAAGAAGTATTTAAAACAACAGGAATTGCACAGTCATTTGACCAAGTAACGCAACCTACATACATTATCTCTGGAGAACATGGTGAGCAAGTTACAAGTGTAGAGGCAAAAGAAGTTGCAGATTTAGTAGGACAACCACAGTTTGAAGTGTTTAATGCTTCTAGTTTGTATCCTTTTATTGAAGAACAAGAACACTTTATTAGTCAGGTTAGTTCGTTTATTAAAGCACATATACCTCAACAATAGTAAGTAAAGAAACGGCAGTTTATATATTTATTATATTACAAATTACATATTTTTGTAATATATTTGTAATAGTAGTGTTATTTTAGTAATATGTAGGGTATAATATGAATGAGCAAATGAAAGATAGAAACAATAGAAGGAGAGAAAGCTTATGAAAAAATTAATGGCATCATTATTAGTTTCTGGCTTGGTAATCAGTGGCGTAGGCATATATCATGTTGAAGCTGCATCTGGAAATACTTCTCAAACTGTAGAACAATTAACGCATGGACAAAAAAATTTAGAAGATGTTAATATAGGCGAATCTATTAATAAAGTAACTAAAAAATATGGCACACCTATCTATTCAAAAGAGCCAAGTGGCAAAGAACATTATTATGAGTATCGCACAAGTAAAGGTGTTTTAGTTGTTACTGCAAATGGTCAAAAAGACCATGGTTATGTTACACGTATTTCTATGACTTATAATAAAGCAGATGGCCCAACATATAAGCATGTTAAGCACCTAGTGGGTAACAAAGCGATTGCACGCGTGCAATACAATAGCGTAAGTGGTAACTTTGGCTATATTGAAAATGGTAAAACAACATATCAATTTGCATCAAATTCACCAAAAGATAAAAATATTAAATTATATCGTATAGATATTGCAAAATAACTTTTTGTGCAACACTGACATATTAATAATAGAAGCGACAAATACATGTTTTAAATGATTGTATTTTGTCGCTTTCTTTTTGTCATGTGACTTATGTTAAACTTTAAGTAAATGCGAATAACTTATGATACAATTGATTATTGAATCAGTTACGTAAAGGAGTTTATCATGCGTCCTAATGATAAAATATTACTAGAAAATATCGATGATTACTTCACACATAAAGGTTTACCCTCAAATATTATTGATGATATTGAAGAAAAATATCGTCATGATTTAGCTAAATCTGAAGCAAAAAACGAGGATTATATTGAGTATAGAGGGAAGTCGCCGGCACAAATTATCTTGACCATTCAACGCAATATTTTTGGTTTACAAATCAACCCGGCGATTTTCTTCATCATTAATTTTGTGCTTATCTCATATTTATATGATAAACAATTTGTTATTTATCAAGCAGCAACAACGATGTCTATTTGTTATTGTATTATATTATTTCCATTGACAGTTTTACTGCATTTTAGAATAGAAGCTAAAAATTATTTATATAGCAACCGTGTCGAGATGATTATGGGAGTTGTTATCGCTATATTAGCTATGATTTTAATTGTAATGCGCGCATTCAATTTTAATTTGGGAATTGTGCCAGTTTCGATGTATGGCCATCAAGTGGTCTTCTTTGTAGGAATTGCGCTAAGTTTATTAGGCATGTTTCTAAAGCGGTATGAGTTTACAGGAATAGGCCTTCTCTTTGCACAAAAAACAATCGATGCAGTTATTCATAACCCTCATCAAGCTCAAATATTTTCATTAGTAATATGGATATTAATTGTTGTATTAGTGATATACTATACAATTCAATTATCATCACGCACCAAAATATAAAAATTTTAAAAGCTTAGCCATAGGTATTGCTATGTTATGTAGGATACTATGGGCTAAGCTTTTTATAATAAATGAATATAAATACAAAAGTAATAAAGTGTTTTTAAACTTCTTAGCGTATTCTTAGCGGGAGTGGGTATACAGATTAGTAAAGGGAGGTGCCGTCATGGACAAAATTAAATCGTTTGACCAAAAAGAATTAGTATATAAAGACGAAGGTCAGGGCATTCCCATTATCTTACTACATGGTTTAAATGGTAATTTAGCGGGTTTTTATAATTTAGCAGCAGCGTTAAAAACACAGTATCGAGTTATTACATATGATTTACGTGGTCATGGTAAGTCTTCGAGACCAGATGTGTATCACTTATCTGACCATATTGGGGATTTAAAAGCAATCATGCGTCATTTGGGAATCTGTACGGCTCATTTAGTCGGCCATGAGATGGGGGGCATGGTTGCACGTGAATTTACTGAACAATATCCTAGCCGAGTGTTGTCTTTAACGTTGATTTCTTCTAAACGTAAGGCCGTCGTCCATGGTTTTACACAGTTGATGATTGAGCATCAAGAAGAGATTCAAGGTTTCAATCGTTCAGAGGCTATTTTGATATTATTTCCTTACATTTTCAAGGAACAAAGTCGGGCAATGAAATGGTTCCAAGCACAATATTTATATCATAAGGCTACGTCAGAAGACAATGCGACTGCCAGTAGAGCATTATATTCAATAAGCAATAGTCAAGCTGAACAGCCAACGACTATACATGTGCCAACATTGGTTATTGATGGCAAATATGATCCATTAATTAGTGACGATGATATTGATAACCATTTTACGCGTGTCCAAAAGGAGTTGTTTGAATACTCAGGACATGCACCACACATTGAAGAACCTGATCACTTTTTGTCATTTTTAACTCAGTTTATTGATGCAAGTCATTCTTAACATGATAATAAGCGAGATTGAGATCTATTGAAATTTAATAGTCTATAGTAAAAGATTATGGAAAAATATGTTTTTAATGGCTTAATTTGTGTAGTGAAATGTGTTTTGATCATACTATTAGTAAAACTAGAATAAGTTTGTTATTACACTCATTTTCTAGTCAATAAAAAACGCGATTAGCTTATAGCTGATCGCGTTTATGCAATAATATTGCATTATTATGTGCTGACTTATGCATCTTTATTTGCTTCTGTAATACGGTTGTTTACTTGCTCTAATAGCTTGTCGATTTTTTTGCGTTGTGTTGCATTAACAAAAATTAATACAGTTCTTTCATCATGTTCGTTACGTCTTTTATCGAAATAGTTTTCTTGAGACAAATTTTTAACAGCTTTAACAACTTGTGGTTGTTTGTAATTTAAATGATTAATAATATCTTTCAAATAATATTTATCCTCTTTATTTTGACTGATATATGTTAAAACTGCGAATTCTTCAAAACTAATTGAGAATTCTTTCTTTATAATACCTTTCAATTTGTCAGCATAAGTAACCATCGCTAATAATTCAAAGCAATCATTGATTTTTGAAACTGCCATATGTGAAACCTCCCCAATATATTTCCTCATTTACTATAAGACACCGTACCCAATTTAATAATCATACAGATTTATAAAAAAATTAAAGCGTTGCCTATGGATAGTTTGAAGTCAATAAAACTTATTTAAATGCACTTAATGCTATATTATTTAGTTAATTATAACTAAATAAAAATAAAAAGTAAACATAAAAACACTTAATAAAACAAAATATTGTTTTGAGATAAGTTAGTTTTTATTTAACAGAATTTTCATATTACAAATTAATGTCGGCGTAATTTAGTTTAGTCTCATTATATAAAAAAATTAGTTAAGTGTCATTAAGTGTGCTCAATCATAAATATCTTTGGCTTCAGGATGTCTTACAACGCGGTCATTAATATTTAAACCTTGCGTTATAATAATATACCCTTTTTTTGAACTCTTAGTGTATTTTACTTCTCTTTTAATTAATTTGTTATTTTTTGAAATCAAAACGCAATCTTTTTGAATTAATACTGACTGTGGTAGTTCAAAAGTTGTGTGGTACGGTGCAACTTTAATGTGTGTGCCAAGAGGACAATTTTTATCAGATTTTATTATAACGCGATAAACAGAATTTTTTGTATGATATGCCTTAGGAATTGGAGAAATACTATTGATTTTGCCATAAAATTGTTGATTATTGCTGGTTAGTAATGTAACTTCTTCATCTATTTTAAATTTATTGCGGAATGTTTCTGGTAAATCTCCAACGATGATATGCTCTTCACTTGTAATCGTTAAGATAATATCATTTTCTTTTGAGGGCGTCGTGTTGTTTATCAAAACATACCCCTTGATTGGAGAAGTTAAACGTGTTACTAAATGATTTTGTTCAACTGCAATATCACTAATAAATTTTAAACGGGCTTGATCTTTAAATGTGTTAGAAACGTTTGAATGATTAATTTGAGTAAGCAATTTCTTTTGTGCAAGAATAAGGGGTTCTAATTGAGGATTATAGTAAGTTAATAAAGGTGTCTGTTTTTGGATGAGTTGCTGATTTTTGACATAAATATGATCTATATAGCCATAGCTTGAGTGATAACGTAATTCATAAAAGGATTTAGGTTGTTCCATAGCGGTAAATGAGGCTGATTGGTATGGTTTCACGGTTATTAAAGTTGGGGAAGATTTAGGTTGATTAAAATACGTGTGATAAACCATCAGGCAAATAGCTAGAACAATTAATAGTAGGAGTAAGGGGAAAATAAAACGATGTTTGAATATTGTGGGCAAGTTAAATCACCTCGGGGTTATTTTATAAAAATATTATACAATATTTTGGCTATATTGAAAGCCTCAGAACGATATTAAATGATTTCACGTTCTAAGGCTTGAGACAAGACAAATGTCTATTAAAAAAGCCGCAGCAAAATAATCCCTAAAGCAATGGCGATAAGACCGAATGTTTTTCTTATAGTGATACGATTTTGAGGTGTCCCCAATAAACCGAAATGATCAATAATAACACCCATAAGCATTTGACCTAACATACCTATAATCGTAGTTAAAGCTGCACCTAAATGAGGCATTAGGACAATGTTTGCAGTGACAAATGCTACGCCTAGCAGACCTCCGATAAAATGTATCGGATGCAATGCTCCTTGCGTTTCATGGTAACGCTCAAGACGTAAATTACGATGAAATAATAATGTTAAGATGAATAAAGCCATTGTTCCAACACTAAAAGATACTAGAGATGCAAAAAGGGAGGAATGCACTTGTTGGGCTAGCGAACTATTAATTGTTGTTTGTAACGGGGGTGCAAAACCAAAAATGAGACCAATGATAAGCCATAAATAAAAACGTGGCTGTTTGGTTTCAGTCAACTTTGATTTCGGCAAATAGTTCATTAAAATAATTCCTAAAAGCAAACAACATGTACCTAAAGCTTTGAGCGTAGTGAACGTATGTTGCTGAGCTCCAAGTATGCCAAAGGTATCGATAATTACCCCCATGAAAATTTGCCCAGTTACGGTCATGACAACTGTCAAAGCAGCACCCAGTCGTGGTAATAACAGTAAGTTACCTGTTAGAAAACAAACGCCAAGTAAACCACCTACAAACCATGTGTAATTAAAAGAAGTTTGTTGAGTATGTATGATATGTAGTAGCTGTGGATTGAATATTAAATTAAGCACAACTAAAAAAAGTGTTCCGGTGAAAAAGGAAATGGTCGATGCATAAAATGATGACTTCGTATAATAGCTTAGCCTTGAATTAATTGACGTTTGAATAGGTACGACCATACCGGCAATAAGACCGAATATAAATAGTAATATCATAAGTAAACACGCTTTCTTTAAAATAAGTGATTGGCCTTATTATAGCTGAAATAAAAGTACGATAAAAGATAGTTGTTAAAAAATAGATAGGGGGCGGGACAGAATTCATTGTGAATTCGTAGTCCCACCCCGGCAAGGTTGACTAGGATTGAAAAGCTTGGTGTAAGCGTATTTTCAATCCAGTTAACTACCATCAATATAGAGTTCAGAGCCTGAAAAATAATGATGCCCCAGACTCCGTCAAAAATGGTTAATAATAATCAATTGCTATGGATATTAGTATGAACAAGTTACTTTTCTTCAAAAATGGCAGTTGTTGATTTGTCAATGAGATAAGCCGCAATAGCTTTAACTGGTAAACCAGTTGTTGGATTTAAAATTTTCAATGCAATTAAGTTATTCATGGCTTCTTTAACATGATCTGCATCGGTTGTTGCAACGATATTTGGAACTTGCAGTCTAGCATTTTTATTATCAGCCGTTTTAAATACTAATTCTAGAGTTTTTGGCATGATATGTCCTCCTTATTATACAATTTCTTCAGTTTTAATCGCTTCCACTTTATCAAATTTTAAACCAGTAAGTTGACTTATAATTTGAGAAAATGATTTGATTTGGTCTGCAGTGGCTTGTGGATTCAGTTTTGCAAAGCGTCGTTTTTGTTCTTGTGCTTTACCTGCATCATTAAGTTTGATTTCAGTAAGCTGAACAGTCAGTTGATTGATTTGATTCATTATTTTCACCTCCTTACACTTTATATATCGTTGCGCATTATCAAAAGAGCCAAATGAATTTGAATATATAAGCATAATTCTTTTATGTAACTTAAATATGTATTATTATTAAATGAGAAACAATTATGAGGTGGCCAAATGAATCAAGTAGAACCTATTAGAAATAAAGAAGATATTAAGCGTATGTATCAAGTGCTTAGCATGAAATCTAAGCGAGATTATTTATTTTTCAAATTAGCAATTCATACCGGCATTAGATTGACAGACTTATTAAAATTAGAAGTGAAAGATATTAAAAATCTGCAAAGAGGGAATATTAAAACAGCTTGGATTGAAAACACAGTACCGTCAATTAAGATTAAGTTGCCTGAAACATTACGTCAAGAACTGACAGATTATATTGATGACTATCAATTGGCTAATCAGCAATTATTATTCCAATCAATACGTACACATCAGGCGCTTTCAAGACAGCAGGCCTATAGAATTATTCATCAAGCAGCAGAAGAATTAGGTATTTTACATATAGGATTAACAACTTTGCGCAAAACATTTGCATATCATGCCTATGAATCGGGTATTTCAATTTCGATAATACAAAAATATTTAGGTCACCAGACGACGCAAGAAACAATGAAGTTTATTGGCATTAAGAAAATTGAGAAAAATCAAACAGTGATTGCATTGAATTTATAAGTAATCACTTACATAAAAGGAGGCTTTTGATGAGCATTGTTTATCTTATGGGTGCACTCATCGTTGTTATGGTAGTCGTTTTAGGCACTTTATTTATAAAGCCAAGTCAACGATATACTGGTTACATTGCACTACTTGCACCTATAATGGCATCAAGCTATTTTATTTATCACATACCTATAGTATTAAAAGAACAGTATCCAGCCATCCATATACCTTGGATGTCATCTATAGACATTAATGTAGATTTACGTTTAGACGGCCTTGGACTAATGTTTGGTTTGATTATTTCAATCATTGGGGTGGCAGTATTTTTCTACGCGACACAGTACCTTACTTCTGGAAAAGATAATTTACCTCGGTTTTTTATCTATTTATTATTATTTATGTTTGCCATGTTAGGTATTGTTGTTTCCAATAATACAATTCTGATGTACGTTTTTTGGGAATTAACAAGCATCTCATCTTTTTTACTTATTTCATATTGGTATAGCAATGCAAATAGTCAGCTAGGTGCTATTCAATCATTTATGATCACCGTGTTTGGCGGACTAGCGCTACTTGCAGGTTTTATCATGCTTTATATGATGACTGGAACAAATACGATTACTGAGCTTTTACAGCAACGACACCACATCTCCCAACAACCGCTATTTATTCCCGCTATGCTTCTAATGCTAATTGGTGCATTTACAAAATCAGCCCAATTTCCATTCCACGTATGGCTGCCCAAAGCGATGGCAGCGCCCACACCGGTTAGTGCATATCTGCATTCAGCAACAATGGTGAAAGCTGGATTATTTCTGTTATTTAAATTCACACCATTACTTGGTTTAAGTGATAGTTATATTTATATTGTGACATTTGTCGGTTTAATTACGATGATATTTGGAGCTATCGCAGCGCTAAGATTATATGATTTAAAAGGGATATTGGCTTATTCTACTATTAGTCAACTCGGCATGATTATGTCAATGATTGGTCTTGGAGGTGGAATTGCACAACAAACTACAGGTAAAATGGCAGAATTATACATCATGATTTTATTTGCTGGTTTATTTCATTTAATGAATCATGCCATATTTAAATGTGTATTATTTATGGGTGTAGGCATTATTGATCATGAAGCAGGTACACGAGATATTCGTCGTCTTGGAGGTATGAGGCATCATTTTCCTAAGATGCATATTGTCATGACATTAGCAGCATTATCCATGGCAGGGGTCCCGTTATTGAATGGGTTCTTAAGTAAAGAAATGTTCTTCGACGGACTAGTGCATGCGCGTAATCTAGCACAATTTGATATAACGTTAACAATCATCGTTACAGCGATTGGTGTTATTGCAAGTCTCTTTACTTTTATTTATGCATTATACATGGTTAAAGAAACCTTTTGGGGTAAATTTGATACGCAAAAAGTCCCTCGAAAAAATATTCACGAGCCGTGGCTATTTAGTATACCTGCAGTGATATTAGGTCTGCTTATTCCGATTATTTTCTTTATTCCCAATTTGTTTACGCAACACATTGTCATACCTGCACTACGTAGTGTTTCTCAGTTGGGTACAGAAGTTGAAGCTATCGCACCACACGTTTCACAATGGCATGGCATAAATTTACCGCTAATTTTTACCATTGTTATCATCGCTGTAGGTTTACTTGGAACACTGTTTATTGATTGGAAATATCTCCGTTTAGGCATGTTAAAAACGGCTTCAATTACACAATCGTATCGCTCAGTGTATCAATGGTTTGAAAGATATTCTGGACAAAGTATTAGAAAATTAATGAGTAATCGCTTGAATTATTATTTGATTATTACGTTGATGATTTTTTCTGTGATTGTTGCTTATGGCATGATTCAAGTTGGTTTTCCCAAAGTGGCAGAAGTTCATGTTTCAGAATTTGGCCCCCTTGAAGTGATTTTACTTATATTAATTAGCATTGTTGGTATTGCGCTTGTCTTTATTAGACAGCGTTTGACAATGGTTATTTTAAATGGTGTGATTGGCTTTTCTGTGGCATTGTTTTTTATTGCAATGAAAGCCCCTGATTTGGCACTTACACAACTTGTTGTTGAGACAATTACAACGATACTATTTATTGTCAGCTTTTCACGTTTACCAAACGTGGCTCGTAAAGCACCCAATATGATGAAAGAAACGATTAAAATTATTATTTCATTGATTGTTGCTGGGTCAGTAATGATGCTTATTTTTATCACACAAAATGGAGAAAGCATCAGTTCAATCTCTAAGTATTATCTTAATGCTTATCAACTAACGGGTGGAAAAAATATTGTCAATGCTATATTAGGAGATTTTCGTGCATTAGATACTATGTTTGAGGGCTTGGTCTTAATTATCGCTGGATTAGGTATCTTCACATTACTTAACTATAAAGATCGGAGGGGTCAAGATGAAAGAAAATGATGTAGTTCTAAAAACAGTTACTAAAATTGTAGTGTTTATTTTATTAACATTTGGTTTTTACGTTTTCTTGGCTGGGCATAATAACCCAGGTGGCGGTTTCATTGGTGGACTTGTTTTTAGTTCGGCATTTATTCTAATGTTCTTGGCCTTTGACGTGTCAGAAGTATTGGCAAGTTTACCAGTTGATTTTAGAAAGTTGATGATTTTAGGTGCATTAATTTCTGTTACGACTGCCATTGTTCCTATGTTTTTTGGCAAGCCGTTTTTATATCAATCTGAAGCGCATTTACATTTGCCTATTTTCGATGAATTGCACCTAACTACGGTTACCTTATTTGAATTAGGCATCTTGCTGACGGTGGTTGGCGTGATTGTTACAGTGATGTTATCCATTAGTGGTGGTAAGTCATGAACATCATTTTATTATTAGTTATAGGATTCTTAGTATTTATAGGAACATACATGATCCTATCACTTAATTTAATTCGAATTGTTATTGGTATTTCAATTTACACGCATGCTGGGAATCTTATTATTATGAGCATGGGTAAATATAGTAGTCATATGACGGAGCCGCTTATTGGAACTTCGAATACGAATTATGTTGATCCTTTATTACAAGCTATTGTTTTGACTGCCATTGTTATTGGCTTTGCGATGACTGCTTTTCTACTCGTCTTAGTATACAGAACTTATCGTGTAACGAAAGAAGTAGAAATTAACTTGCTGAGAGGAGATGAAGAGAATCATGAGCAGTAATTTACTTATTTTACCCATTCTTCTTCCTTTTCTCTGTGCGCTTGTCTTAGTTTTTACTAAAAATAAGAACAATACTTCAAAAATATTATATATTGGGACGATGTCTGTTACGACCGTTATTTCTTTAGCATTATTAATATATGTGTTGAACCATAAGCCAATCACTTTAGATTTTGGAGGTTGGAAAGCACCCTTCGGCATCCAATTTTTAGGCGATTCTCTTAGTTTATTGTTGGTAACAATAACGTCATTTGTGGTTACTTTAATTATGTCATACGGGTTTGGTCGTGGTGAAAATCGAGTTAACCGTTATTATTTACCAACGTTTATTTTATTTTTAACTGTTGGTGTGATTGGATCCTTTTTAACTTCTGATTTGTTCAACTTATATGTGATGTTTGAGATTATGTTATTGGCTTCATTTGTACTAGTTACGTTAGGACAATCTGTTGAACAATTAAGAGCGGCAATTATTTATGTCGTACTTAATATTATTGGTTCGTGGATTTTCTTGCTGGGTATAGGTTTGTTGTACAAAACGGTAGGAACGTTGAATTTTACTCAAATTGCATTAAGGCTTGATCAAATGCAGGATAATAAAACAATCATTATTATTTCATTAGTCTTTATAGTTGCATTTGGTTCCAAAGCTGCATTGGTCATCTTTATGTGGTTGCCTAAAGCTTATGCTGTGTTAAATACAGAGTTGGCTGCGCTATTTGCTGCATTAATGACCAAGGTAGGTGCCTATGCATTAATTCGTTTTTTCACTTTGCTGTTTAATCAACATACTGGAGTCACGCATCCATTGCTGGTATTTATGGCATGCATCACGATGATTATTGGTGCGTTTGGTGTGATTGCTTATCATGACATAAAGAAAATCGCTTCTTATCAAGTAGTCTTATCAATTGGATTTATTATTCTAGGTCTTGGTTCTAATACTTTTGATGGCGTTAATGGAGCTATTTTCTATCTAGCTAATGATATGGTTGTTAAAACAATGCTCTTTTTCATTATAGGTAGTTTAGTTTATATGACTGGTTATCGGGAGTATAAATATTTAAATGGCTTAGCTAAAAAAGAACCATTGTATGGTGTAGCATTTGTCATTATGATTTTTGCATTAGGTGGCGTGCCGCCATTTAGTGGTTTTCCAGGGAAGGTGCTTATTTTTCAAGGTGCGATTCAAAATGGCAATTATATAGGTTTAACGTTATTGATTTTGACGAGTTTAATAGCGATGTACAGCTTATTTAGAATCTTTTTTGTGATGTATTGGGGTGATGCGGATGGTGAACAAGTAAATTTCAATCCATTACCGACACATCGTAAAAGTATTTTAAGCGTACTAATTGTAGTTGTCATTACAATGGGAATTGCTGCACCGATCGTCCTTAATGTTACTGAAGATGCTACAAAGATGAATATGGATGGACACACATTTCATCAACTAGTTAATCCACACTTGAAGGAGGAACTAAAATGAGACAAGTAGTTTTAAATATTTTAATTGCATTTTTATGGGTCTTATTTCAAGATGAAGATTCATTCTTGTTCTCAACGTTCTTCTCTGGATATGTGATTGGTATCGTTGTTATTTACATTTTGCATCGTTTTTTCAATCAAGAATTTTATCCTAAGAAACTGTGGGTAGCATTTAAATTTTTAATGGTTTATTTATACCAATTAGTTACATCAAGTATCTCGACCATTAATTATATTTTGTTTAAGACGAATGATATGAATCCTGGGTTGTTGACATATGAAACCACATTGAAAAATGATTGGGCTATTACCTTTTTAACGATATTGATTATTATTACGCCTGGTTCTACGGTTATACGCATTTCAAAGAAAACGAACAAATTTTTTATTCATAGTATTGATGTGTCGGACAAGGATAAAGCAACTTTACTCAGAAATATCAAACATTATGAAGACTTAATTTTGGAGGTGATGCAATAATGATAGCGACTTTAACCATGTTCTTTACGACGAGTGCGTTAATTGTTTTTGGTATTGCATTACTTATCGCTATGTTTAGATTAATTAAAGGGCCAACAACAGCGGATCGTGTAGTGGCTTTTGATACAACGAGTGCTGTTATCATGTCCATCGTAGGCGTATTGAGTGTTATTAATCGTACAGTATCATTTTTGGATTCTATCATGCTCATTGCTATCATATCCTTTGTAAGCTCTGTATCAATTTCTAGATTTATAGGAGGAGGGCGTGTGTTTAATGGAACTAACAAAAGAAATAATTAATTTATGTGCCTCAATTCTAATATTTCTAGGTAGTATGATTGCATTGATTAGTTCAATAGGCCTAGTCAAATTTCAGGATGTCTTTTTAAGAAGCCATGCCTCAACTAAAAGTTCTACATTGTCAGTGCTATTAACGTTGGTAGGAGTATTAATATTTTTTACTAATGAACAAAGTTTCTTTAGTGTGAGATTGTTATTATCTATCGTCTTTATTAATTTAACTTCTCCAGTAGGAATGCATTTGGTAGCACGTGCTGCCTATCGTACTGGAGCTTATATGTATCGCAAAGATGATGTGCCACGACAGTCAACAATATTGCTGAGCTCAAAGGAATTTAACACACCTGAGGAATTAAAAACACGTGCTAAATTAAGAGAAGAACGGCGCGAGAAATTATATTATGATTTTACGCAAAAAGATGTTGGAAAAAAGAAACAAACTGATTCATCAGATTATAGCGATGATAAATAAGAACTATGATCTTCGAGCAGGTCTCATCATAACTGCTAGAAGAAATTAAATGACATATTGACCTAAATATATTATTTAAGCAAGTCATTTAAAATAATGTATACAACATGTTAAAATTTATTACAAGTTTAATTGAAATTTAATCAATGCATGACATAGAACAATTTTAGGCTCAGTTCCTTCCTTTATGGTCATCCTCTATGCTTATGTTTATTGTTATCTACATAAAAGAGACATTGTGATTGCAATTACTCAATGTATTGAATAACTCAATTATGCAAAGAAAAAATGGAGAGGTGAAAGATTGGAAATATTTGAAACGATTCTAATATTTCTCGGTGTCGTCATCATAAGCTCTTTTGTGCATACTTTTATACCTAAAGTACCTCTTGCGTTCATTCAAATTACATTTGGCATGCTACTTTTCTTAACTCCTGTTCCTGTTGAATTTAACTTTGATACCGAATTATTTATGGTTACACTAATTGCACCATTACTATTTGTAGAGGGTGTTAACGTATCAAGAGTGCACTTAAGACGTTATATTAAACCAGTTATGTTAATGGCTTTAGGTTTAGTAATTACGACAGTGCTTGGTGTAGGATTATTTGTACATTGGATTTGGCCGGAATTGCCCATTGGTGCAGCCTTTGCATTAGCAGCTATCCTTTGTCCAACAGATGCAGTTGCTGTGCAGGCAATAACAAATGGCAAAATACTACCTAAAGGTTCAATGACTATTTTAGAAGGTGAGTCTTTACTTAATGATGCTGCAGGTATCATTTCATTTAAAATAGCAGTGGGCGTTTTAATTACAGGTGTATTTTCAATTTTTGAAGCGATTGAACAATTTTTAATTGCCTCAATTGGTGGTGCCATTGTCGGTGTCATTATCGGTGTTGCTTTGGTAAGATTCCGCTTAACATTAACACGTCGAGGCATTGAAAATATTAATATGTTTACCTTCATACAACTATTAACACCGTTTGTGACATACTTAGTTGCTGAAATGTTTCATGCTTCAGGTATTATTGCGGCGGTTGTAGCTGGTTTAGTTCATGGCTTTGAAAGAGATCGTATTGCCCAAACGAGAACACAATTGCAAATGAGCTATAACCATACATGGAATATTCTAGGATATGCACTAAATGGTTTTGTTTTTTCTATTTTGGGCTTTTTAGTGCCTGAAGTTGTGGTTAGAATTATTGATAATGAACCACATAATTTACCATTTTTAATGGCGATAACCGTGCTGATTGCTTTGGCTGTATATGTCTTTAGGTTTATTTGGGTTTATGTATTATATCCATATTTTTATTTATCTGTCAGCCCTTTTCAAAAGATGATGTCTAAAGAAGAAGATAAGACAGATGAAAAACCGCCAAAGAGAAGTTTGTATGCCTTAATCATGACGATATGTGGCGTACATGGTACCATTTCATTGGCTATCGCGTTGACATTACCATATGTATTGGCAGATCATCATGCATTTACGTTTCGTAATGATTTATTATTTATTGCATCTGGGATGGTCATCATTAGTTTAGTTATTGCTCAAGTGGCTTTGCCACTAATAACACCGAATGCACCTAAAGCGAAAATCGGTAGTTTAAACTTTAAAGAAGCAAGAATATATATATTAGAAAATGTGATTGATTATTTAAATCAACATGCGACATTAGATACTAGCTATAAATATGGTAATGTGATTAAAGAATATCATGATAAATTAACATTTCTAAAAACGATGTCGAAAGATGATGAAAATTCTAAAGAACTAGAGCGATTACAAAAAATTGCATTTAATGTAGAAACAAAAACATTAGAAAATCTTGCTGAGGAAGGTAACATTACGACGAGTGCACTTGAAAACTATATGCGCTATGCTGAACGTACGCAAGTCTATCGTCAAGCTTCATTAATCCGACGTATGATTGTTGCTGTGAGAGGTATGTTACTTAAAAGTCGTGTAAAGACACGTATCAATGCATCTTCTTCTTTGAGCGTTACAGATAACCTTACAGAGTTGGCGAGAATCAATAAATTAGTACATTATAATGTCGTAAGTCGTTTAGCAAAAGAAGCAACAAGTGACAATACTTTGGAAATTGGTATGGTCTGTGATGGTTACTTAATGCGTATTGAGAACTTAACACCTGATAATTTCTTTAATACTAAAGCAGAAAATACAATGACTAAAATCAAGCTCAACGCATTACGAGAGCAACGTCGCGTATTAAATTCATTAGTTGAAGATGAAGAAATCACTGAAAGTACTGCATTAAAAATTAGAGAAGCGATTAATTATGATGAAATGGTCATCGTTGATAGTTTGACAGATTAAAACAAAAAGAGTGCGCGTTTGGGGAGTGTATGGGTTACACAAACGCGCACTAATTTTATATGGTATAAGCTTTATACCACCATATCGTGTATAGGTTGATTATAAGTTTTACGGAGGATGATGTTTACAACACAAAGTGTGTCAGTATGATTTATACACGATATGGGACTACAAAGCATACTAATATTATAAAGGTGACCTGCTCACCTCAAAGGTGATTGGGGCAAGCAGGTCTGCTATTACTTCATACTATTATGAATGATATCAATATTATATTTCATCATATTGTAGTATGAATCGCCTTTGCTTCCTTTTTTACCAATTGAATCGGTAAAAACTTCGCCATAAATATCTTTATTGGTTTCTTCAGAAAGGCTTTGCATAGCTTTTTTATCTACACTTGTTTCAACAAGTAAATGTTTTACTTTATTATCTTTAACAAATTTTGTTGCTTGTTTCATTTGTTCAGGTGTACCTTGTTTTTCGGTATTAATCTCCCAAATATATCCTGAATGAATATTGAATTGTTTTGAGAAATATTTAAAGGCGCCTTCACTGGTAATCATCGTTCGTTCTTTTTTCGGTATGTCATTAAATTTTGCTTTACTATGATTATTTAATTTTGTAAGTTTATTTAAATACTTATTGCCATGCTTGTCGTAAGATGAAGCATGTTTTTTATCAATATCTTTCAAGGCTTGTTGAATATTTTTGACATATTGAATACCGTTGTCTAGGCTTAGCCAAGCATGTGGGTCTAGTTTGTCTTTATTGCCATTTTCTCCGTTTAGATAAATGGGTTTAACGCCTTTGGAAACAGCAATAACATTTTTATCTTTCAGTGATTTTCCGGCTTGTTTTAAAGCATTTTCAAACCATGCATCACCAGATTCTAAATTTAAACCATTGTAAAATATGACGTCAGCATCTGTAAGCTTTTTAATATCTTTCGGTTTTACTTCATATTCATGAGGGTCTTGTCCTACTGGAACAATACTATGTATATTTACATTATTACCACCGACATGTTTGACCATATCATATATAATAGAGTTTGTTGTTACAACGTTAAGTTTTTTATGATTGTGCGATGTATCTTTACTTCCGCAAGCTGTTAATACTAATAACAGTGCAAGTATAAAGGGAATTAACTTTCGCATGATGAAATACCTCTTTTCTGTTTGTTAGCTAATTTTTTAAAAGTAAATACAATAACGTATGTAATAAACGTACAGATAACGATAGATGCACCACTAGGTAAGTTGTATAGATAACTAAAGAACATACCAATGATTGAACATATCGTACTCAATAAGCTAGAAACCATCATCATTGTAGATAGTTGCTTCGTGATTAAAAATGCAGTCGAAGCAGGCGTAACTAGTAGGGCAACAACGAGAATGATACCCACAGTCTGAATGCTGGCAACTGTAACTAATGCAAGTAGCAGCATGACAAAATAATGTAGCAATGATGTGTTCAAACCGCTCATTTTACTAAATGTAGGATCGAACGTTGAAATCTTCAATGGACGATAAAAAATAATAATTAATACTAAAATCAGTCCACAGATTATCAGTGTTGACAAAAATGCTTGATTCGTAATCGCTAATAAATTACCAAATAAAATGTGATACAAATTAGTTGAACTTTGAATTAAACTAATCATGATAACTCCGAGTGCCAAGAAAGCGGTGAAACAAATTCCTATAGCTGCATCGGGTTTAGTTTTACTTTTATCAGAAATAAAACCGATAAATAAACTTGCAAGCATACCTGAAATCATTGCACCAATGAAAAACGGTATATGTAAGATAAAGGATACCGCGACACCAGGTAGCACTGCATGACTCATGGCATCACCCATAAGTGATAATCCTCGTAAGATGACTAGACTACCGACAGTACCACATGCGATACCTACAACAATTGAAGTAATTAAGGCACGATGTAAAAATTGGTAATCTAATATTTGATTTAGAAAATCTATCATAAACAGCAATGGTACTCCTTTCTTAAATAGTGTTATTTTCCGAGGAATGTCTCATAGATGAGTTCACTATTAACAACGGATTTAGTCGGACCTAAATAGCGCAATGTTTTGTTTAATAACAACACACGATCAAAATAGGCTTCAGTTTTAGATAAGTCATGATAAACAATAAAAATAAGTTTACCACTTCGCTTCAACGCTGCTAATTTTTGCATGATGATATCTTCACTTCTAAAATCTATACCAACAAATGGTTCATCTAAAAAATAAATTCTACTTTCAGACATTAGAGCACGTGCTACAAGGACACGTTGTAGTTGTCCTCCGCTTAGCTGTGAGATTTGTTTATGGCGCAGCGGTGTTAGTTCTAAATCGTCCATAACTTCGACGAGATGTTGACGTGCACTTTTCGGAATTTTAGTAAACCAACCTGTTTCCTTATAACAGCCAGAGAGGATGACTTGTTCTACACTAATAGGGAAATCAATATCGATGTTGGCTTTTTGAGGAATATAGGTCATAGATTTTAACTGATGTTGTATCGGTTTATTAAATAATGTTTGTTTCCCGCTTGCTTGAAACTCACCAATCAGTGATTTAATTAATGATGACTTGCCGGCACCGTTAGGACCTATAATACCAATTATTTCGCCTTGTATTGGTATTTTAAAAGAAATATCTTTCAAGACAATTTTACCGTCAAGTTGAAGTGTTAAGTTAGAGACTTCTAAAATGTTTACACCCCCTAATAAAAAGTTTAGGTTAACCTAATTTATTTCATGATAAACTCTGAACTTTTAACATGTCAAGTATTTTCATGGTACAATTAGGTGAATGTGTCTGTGAGGTGAAGAAATGTTAACAGAAGAAAAAGAAGATTATCTTAAAGCTATACTTGCAAATGATGGTGATCATCAATTTGTTTCCAATAAGCAGTTATCGCTCTATCTTGAAATTAAGCCACCATCAGTTAGTGAAATGGTGAGTCGTCTAGAAAAGGCTGGATATGTGGAAACTAAGCCGTATAAAGGAGTTAAACTGTCTCAAGAAGGTTTAATTCATACATTAGATATTATTAAACGTCATCGCTTGTTAGAATTATTTTTAATTGAAGTGTTGAAGTATAATTGGGAAGAAGTGCATCAAGAAGCAGAGGTATTAGAACATAAAATTTCTGATTTATTTGTACAACGCTTAGATGCGATTTTAAACTATCCAGACACTTGTCCACATGGAGGTATTATTCCACGGAGTAATGAATACAAAGAGAAATATACAACTTCTATCTTAAATTTTGAACCAGGAGAGCATGTGATAATAAGACGTGTGAGAGATAAGACGGAGTTATTGGTTTATTTATCAAGTAAAGACATCTCAATTGGCAATGAAGTGGAAATAGTAGCTAAAGATGAGACGAATAAAGTGCTTATTTTAAAAAGGACTGATAATACGTCAATCTTAAGTTTTGACAATGCGGAGAATATTTTTGTTGAGCAAGCGTAATGATTTTGGTCACGCGTTAAAACTGCATCATACAAAGGATATTCATTAAAATAAGAATAAATATATCGTAGGAGCAAGAAGTCAGAATTTGATTTCTCGCTCCTTTTATTTTTACTGATGCAAATTAAGCTATAAGATGGGGGTAGTTATTAGTAAAATGAGTATTGGAATAACAGATATAAACTGTAACCGTTTATCGAAATCCAAATTAAACTGAATGCGATACTAGGGACATGTGTCATATCTGCTAATGCCTGCCCATCCCATTGGGTTTTAGGACGTTGAAATGTTAATTTAACAATTGTCCAAGATGATTGGATGACTTCGCCTAACAGTACACCTAAAATAAAATGATAACTATAAGACATTATTGTATGTGTAAAAGTATACTGCGCTTGCTGTAAAAATAAATATAATAATGTTACCAACAATATCAAAATGATAATGGGAGACCATTTTCTAGACGTTAAAATTAGAAAATAGATAAAAATAGCAATATAGCATATTAGAAAAATGATTGGATGCTCAGAATGTGCCGAAGCAGCACCAACAAGTAACATAATTGGAGGTAAAATATAGCCACCTAATGTTGTTATTCCATGACCTAATTTACTAGTTGATTGTGTAATCGCATAACCTTGTTGTGATGTCATCTGTCTTTCATATGGTCGCGTAACAATAACTAAATCTTTAGCGCGACCGCCACTTATTTTATTAAATAGAATATGTCCAAATTCATGTGTTAAGACAGGTATGTAATTTAATAAAATGTCAAGATAGGCAAGAACAGGATGATATCTGTAATGATGAATTAAAATATATAAGATACCAATTAACACAATGATATAAAATTTTAAAGTTATCACGGTGGTAAATAAATCTTCTAAATACAACATAATAAACCTCGTAATCTTTTGTTTTTAGTACATGATATTTTCATTATACGCTACTTTGAATATTTTAACTTTTGGACTTTAGATGTATTTTTAAGAATACAATTGCAAACGGGAATAATGTATCATAAACTATATATTCAAAGTATATAGTTATCACGCATGTCGATAATTAGATAGAAAACTCGAAGGAGCATACTGCTATGAGTAATCACGACAAGCCTCACAAAGTAGATATTTTAGGTGTTCGATTTGATAATGTGACCATGTTGGAAATGGTAGAAAACATAACAGCATATGTTGAAAATGAAGCGCAAGACGATAATATGTGGATTGTAACTGCTAATCCAGAAATTGTTGATTATGCGTCTACACACGTACATTATAGAAACTTAATCAATCAAGCCGATTACGTCGTAGCAGATGGCACGGGCATTGTTAAAGCATCAAAGCGTTTAAAACGACCATTAGCTCGACGTATTCCTGGGATAGAACTTATGGATCAATGTTTAAAGATGGCTAATATAAAGCGTCAACGTGTATTCTTATTAGGAGCGAAAAATGAAGTTGTGACTAAAGCACAACGTCGTTTACAACAACGTTATCCATATATTACGTTTGCTAGTCATCATGGATATGTTGATACACATGATGAGACAGTATTAAAACGAATTAAAAAATTAAATCCCGATTATATTTTTGTTGGTATGGGTTTTCCAAAACAAGATGAATGGATTGTCGCACAGCAACATCAGTTTAAGCATACTGTAATGATGGGTGTTGGAGGTTCTTTTGAGGTCTTTAGTGGCATGAAAAAAAGAGCACCTAAAGTATTTAGAAAATTAAATATAGAATGGGTTTATCGGTTGTTAATTGATTGGAAACGTATCGGACGTCTTAAAAGCATCCCTATATTTATGTTAAAGGTTGCTAAAACACAGTATAAAGAACATAAAGAGCAGCATAAGAAATAAGCAAAAATAAAGTCGAGACGATGTGCCATATGCACTTGTCTCGACTTTTTCCTTTATTTATATCATTTAATTTCAAACAGGGGCGTTATATTGCAATGATCGAATAGGGGGGAGCAAGATAACGTAACAGATTTAGTTATGAGTATTATTTTGCTGTATAGCTTGAACTAGCAATACGTCCACTATCAACAATAATATCTTTCTTTTGGAAAGGTTCATTGTTAAAGAAACGAGTTAAAATATCTTTAACGCCATCTTCAATACGTTGTTGTGATTCTAATGTCATGCCGGAATAATGAATCGTCATACCATTACGTGGCATTGTTCTCCAAGGGTGTGTTGCAGGTGCAGGTTGTGGATACCATACATCTCCAGCACAGCCTTGAATATGACCACTATTAACTGCAGCAACAAGTGCGTCAGTATCTACGATTTTACCTCGTGCAGTATTAACAAGATAGCTGCCTGTTTTCATTTGAGATAACACATCAGCATCAAATAGTGTGTCGGTAGAAGGTGTTAATGGCGCATGAATTGTAATTGCATCACTTGTGCGTACAAGTTCTTCAAACTCTACAAAATGAGACAGTTCAGAATCTTTTTGATTGATAGGATCATAATGTTGAATGTTAACATTAAATGGTTTTAAACGTTCTGCTACAAGCTGTCCAATACGGCCAAATCCAAAAATACCAATTGTTTTGTGCTGTAATTCACGTGCTTGATTACCTACTTTAGAAAGGTTCCATTCACCTTCAACAGCTTGACGATGACCTTCCATATAGTTTCTTAAAATAATGAGTAAGTCCATAACAGCATGTTCTGCAACACTTACCGTATTGCTACCTGTTACTTCTACAACGGCAACGTCATGTTCACTAGCTGCTTCAAGATCGACATGGTCTGAGCCAACACCAGCAGTAATAGCAAGTTTTAGTTTTGGTGCTTGTTCGATACGTTTTCTAGTTAAATAAGCAGGATAGAATGGTGCGCTAATAATAATATCTGCATCACTTAAGTGTTGATCTAAGTCTGTTTCTCCATTTTTTAAAATGACAAGCTCATGCTCTGTATGTTCAAGAAAATCAGGAAGACCGATTGCTTTTGTTGTATTTAATAATTGATTATCTAAACCTTGTTCTGTTTCTGGGAATAATGCCACAATTTTCATAATTAATCCGCTCCTATTTATATAAATTAAAATGTTAATCGCATGGCTAATGAGAATATATTAAAAATTAGTAAAAAAATACTCAGTCTTGTTCGACCACCTCCTAAAATGCATACTTTGATTAGCATATTTGAAAAAGTGGGTTAGCAAACAGCACTGAGTACCTTACATCAATCCCTTAGATTGATAATTATTCGATTGTTTTGTCAAAGACGAATATAGAAACGACTTCATCCGTTTTTAAATCAACATCTGTAAATAATTTTACAAATTTTGCACCAACAAGTTTCTCCATTTCAGTTGGAGGGTTTTGCTGATATAAAGCTTTTATTTCTTCGGTTCTGCCATATTTCAACATGCTTTTAAAATCGTCATTTCTTAAATAGAAATTTTCAACTTTACTTAAGCTTCCGGTCATGTGACAGACAGCCCAATTATCTTTAAAGAATACTTTAATATTTTCTGGGCCTTTACCGATATATGACTTACGGTATGCACGTACAAGGTTTGCAAATTGTTGTGATGTCTTGTTAGTAATGACTCAATCACCTACTTTTCCAAACGCATAAAATGTGTCTAATTTGTTACGTCTGTTTATATCATAGTACTGATTAGGTTATTTGAAAAGTAAAAAACTCAAAATTTATGAATTTTTTTGTTTCATAAATTTTGAGCTAGTGTCATTATTTTATGATAAAGCGATTTGCATCCAAGTTTTTACGAAATGCTTTTTGTTCTGCTTTGGATTTTTTCCTGAATTCTTTTAAAAATTGTTCGTATTGAGGTAAAACGTCATCAATATCACCAAATTCTTTGAGTTTACCGCCCTCAATCCAAGCGATTTTCGTACAAAATTCTTTAACTTGACGAATGTTATGACTTACAAAGAAGATGGTTTTGTTCTGTTCTTTAAATTCATAGATTTTATCTAGACATTTTTGAGTGAACGTTTGGTCGCCTACAGATAAAGCTTCATCGATAACTAATATGTCAGGATTAACAGTTACATTGATTGAAAAACCTAATTTTGCACGCATACCACTTGAATATTTTTTCACAGGTTGATAAATAAACTCACCTAATTCACTGAATTCAATAATTTGTGGCATAAGTTTCTTAATTTCTTTGCGTTTAAAGCCCATGCAGAGCATTTTAAACTCAATGTTATCAACACCACTAAGTTGCCCATTAAGTCCAGCGTTAATGGCGATGACACTTACATCACCGTGACGCTCAATATCGCCAGATGTAGGGGATAGAGAGCCGCCAATCATATTGCTTAACGTAGATTTGCCTGAACCGTTGATTCCAACTAGACCAATCACATCACCTTCATGAGCAGTAATTGAAACATCATCTAAAGCGAAAAAGGTATTGTTTTTATGCTTTGGAATTAGCGCATCTTTAATGCGTTCTTTGTTTGTTCGATAAATGCGATATTCTTTTGTAACATTTTTAATGTTTACCGATACGTTCATAATTAAACCTTCCTTACGTGCATTTGTATAGATTATAATATATCACACATCAGTTGTGAAATTTATTAACCTGGTGTAAAGTGAATAGAAGATTTCAGTGATACATCATAAAAGATATCACTCGACTATTAAGATGATTACATATTGATGAAAGATACTGCTAAAACGATAAGTTTGGATGAAATTTATCGATATTTGCCAACTTAAAGCTACTTTTTAAGTTAAATGATAGTATAATGGTTAAGTAATAAAGTAAACGTGTGCAACAATAAAAGGTAACTGTTTACAACTACAGGTTATCGTATGAGTGTGTAACACAGGTTATGCATGCGCAAATAACAGTGGACAGTCAAGTAAAAATAGAAATATGTAATACGTTTGAAAGTGTGGTTTATACGATGTCAGCAGTCTTAACTGTGTTAAAAGAGCATATAAAAAACTTTTATTTAATTCAACGTTTGGCACAATTCCAAATTAAAATTTCTAACCATAATAACTATTTAGGAATTGCATGGGAATTATTAAATCCAGCGTTACAAATTATGGTTTATTGGCTTGTGTTTGGTTTAGGAATTAGAAGTAACAATCCTATTGATGGCGTGCCTTTCGTACTATGGTTATTAGTGGGTATTAGTATGTGGTTTTTTATCAATCAAGGAACATTAGATGGTACGCGTTCTATCTCTCAAAAATTTAATCAAGTTGCTAAAATGAACTTTCCATTATCTATTATTCCAACATATATTGTGACGAGTAAGTTCTATGGACACATTGGCTTGTTAACATTAATTATTTTAGCATGTATGGGTGCAGGGATTTATCCATCTATTCATATCATACAATTGTTGATTTATGTGCCGATTGCGTTCTTCTTTACAGCATCCGTAGCTTTATTAACATCGACACTTGGGATTTTAATTCGAGATACACAAATGATGATGCAAGCGATTATGAGGATCTTATTTTATATGTCACCTATATTATGGATGCCGAAAGACCACGGTGTGAGTGGCATTATCCATAATATTATGAAATTAAATCCAGTCTACTTTATTGCTCAATCTTATCGTGCCGCAATATTATTCCATGAATGGTACTTTATTCAGCATTGGAGATTATTAGTATACAATATAATAGTCATACTATTCTTCTTCATCGTTGGATCAATACTCCATAAACGCTATCGCGATCACTTTGCAGACTTCCTATAATCAACATCCACTAGGCTGAGACATCCAAACATGTCCCAGCCTAAAAAAATGCGGGGGCCCCAACACAGAGAATTTCGACAAGAAATTCCACAAGCAAAAGAAGTTGGGTTCCAACAAAAGAATTACGTTAAAATCGTGCCTTGTTTCTAAGAAATAGTTATGACATATTGTACAGCTTTTATTTTCTATCTATTGTAGAATCATTTATAATTTTAAACATATTATATTTTTGGCGGTGACTTATGAGAATTTTAATCAAGAAACTCTATATGGCCATTATTCGTAGCTTAAATATGTTGTTTTTTCCTGTAAAAGTGAATAAGCAACATATTGTTGTATTTATGACTTTTTATGAAGATATGATGCCCATCATTAAAGCGTTAGTGCAACAGTCATATCAAATTACGGTTATTGGACCTAAAAAATATCAACAAGAGGTTGAGTCATTAGGTCATCTAAACTACTTAATTGCTGGTAATAAAGGTGTCATTCAACATATTAAAGCATTAAGCTCAGCTAGGGTAATATTAATAGATACGTATTATCTTATGTTAGGTGGTTATCGAAAAAAAAGAGGCCAAACGATTATTCAAATCTGGCACGCATCAGGTGCTCTTAAATTATTTGGTCTCCAAGATCATCAAGTAGATACTGCAAACACACAAATGGTGACACAATATAAAAAAGTTTACGATGCGACAGATTATTATCTTATTGGTGGAGAAGAAATGGGGAAGTGCTTTGAAGGTGCGTTTGATGCGCAGGCAGCACAAATGCTTAAATTTGGGCTGCCTCGTTTAGTAGACTATCAACAGCAGGATATGATAAAAAGGCAGCGCGATCTCAAACAGCAGCATGGGATAACGAAGAAACTCATCGTTTACGTTCCTACATATCGTGAAGACCATGGCAACAATCGCAAAATAAACAGTGAAAAGATTGAACAAGCATTGCCAGAGTATCGTGTGATTAGTCAATTTCATCCAAGCATCGTCCATCAATCTTCAGGAATATCTACGCAAGAGTTATTGATTATGGCTGATGTGCTTATCAGTGATTATAGTTCATTGCCCATTGAAGCAAGTTTATTACACAAACCAACATTATTTTATGTTTATGATGAAACGGAATATCATGATCAGCGTGGATTAAATCAATTTTATTGGACGATTCCTGAAGTTTACAAAGTGACAGATGAAGCGGAGATAATTAATAAATTAAAGAATGATAGTACACAACTTAAACCGTTATTTGAGAGTTGGCATGATTATAATTCAACACAGAGTTTAATGTTATTGATGAATTTTATTGATAAGTTGGTGAAAAAATGAAAATAGCAGTTATCATACCTGTATATAATGCTGAGAAAACAATACGTCAGGCAGTAAAATCTATTGATACCACGCATGATGTTGAAATTATATGTGTAAATGATGGATCTACAGATGCTACGCATGAAGTATTAGAAGCACTCCAAAAAGAAGTAAAAAATATGAAAATTATAAAACAAGCTAATCGTGGTGCTGCTGCGAGTAGAAACATTGCACTGGAAGCCATGTCTGCCGATATCGAGGGCTTCTTATTCCTTGATGCGGATGATCAATATTTATCAGGAAGTATCGACAAACTAGTGCACTATTTTAACAAATATGAAGATACGGATGTTGTTATCGGACAAATGGTACGAGGAAAAGAAGGGAATTGGCGTGATATTCCTACGCATGAAGTTTTAAAACAAGAAGCTCGGGTTACATTAGCAGAATGTCCGGAAGTTCTACAGTCAATCGGACCAAGTGCTAAGTTATTTAGTGCTAAATTTAAAAATGAGCGCTTTGATGAAGATGTCGTCTACTGTGAAGAACATACATTTATGGGGCGTGTGTTCTTAAAGGCTAGGGATATTCAATTAATTCCAGACGTGGTATTAGGCTATAATGAACGAGAAGACTCTATTACTGCTAAAATTGCAGACCAATTTTTACCTTATCTAAATGATGCTAGACAAGTACGTTCTAGAATGATGTCAATTCTATTATTAGATAATGAGAAGATATATTATAGCCATCGTTTAGATAATCTCATTGTTAGTTATTTGATCCAAAATTATTTATTAAAGTATCCTAAAATTGATATAACTGTGATTGAAGCAATCATTCAATATATTAGAGATATGCAGCATACGCATTATTCAGGAGATGCTTTATTTAGAGTGATTCAAGCTGTTGAACAGGGTGCATCGCATTGGACTAAAGAAACTTATAAATTGTGGAGACAAACGTTGTTAGAAGTTGGCGTTGGAAGACCTAAGCGTTTATTGGCTTTTGAATTTAGTGTAACCCCTAAAAAAGTGCGTTTCACTAGTAAACAGAGAATCAAGAAGTTATTAAAAAAATAATGCAATAATTATAAAGTGACATCTAAAAGATGGTGTAAAGAAATTATTTATGCTACATTAAGATTGTAAATTTTTAGTTAAGGATAAGGAGTTTAACATATCATGAGACGAGTCATTACTTATGGCACTTACGACTTATTACATTATGGCCATATTGAATTGTTAAGAAGAGCACGAGAAATGGGAGATTATCTCATTGTGGCACTTTCTTCAGATGAATTTAATCAGATTAAACATAAAAAGTCATATTATGATTATGAACAACGTAAAATGATGCTTGAGTCAATTCGTTACGTAGATTTAGTAATTCCAGAGAATGACTGGGGTCAAAAAGAAACAGATGTTGAGCGCTATGAGATAGATACATTTGTTATGGGTCATGATTGGGAAGGCGAATTTGATTTCTTAAAAGATAAATGCGAAGTAGTTTATTTAAAACGTACAGAAGGCATTTCTACAACGCAAATTAAACAAGAGCTTTATGGTAAAGATGCAAAATAAAAAGTTAGAGATATAAATCCTTAAAGAAGCACAAAGATGATTTGAAATTTACAATCGTCTTTGTGCTTCTTTTATAATCAATACTTCATATTGGTGGCTGAAGTTGTCTTGTTCCCTCAAGCGTTTCGCAATGACATTTAATATAAAAATAATGAAGAGGGTCTAGGACATTATTATGTTTTAGGCTATGAACTAAATATTGGTAGTAGTTGACTGGATTGAAAATACGCGGACGCCAAACTTTTTTCAATCCAGTCAACCTTGCCGGAGCGGGACTAAGAATTCATAATGAATGCTGT
>NZ_KV830913.1:46098-83851 GCF_001836955.1 Staphylococcus sp. HMSC063A07 | reverse complement strand
CTAAGAATTCATAATGAATGCTGTCCCGCTTCCTTAAACTAGGTATCCTAGGTTGTTATTATTTTCTTTTAAACAAACGTTTTATAACTTGGTAAACAATCAGTGCGATGGCAATGATAAGTAAACCAATAGCGGTGGATGTTATGATTGGATGATCTTTCCATGTGCTTTTAGCTATGGTATCTGCTTTATGAATCATAGGTTTCTGAACTTGAACGGTTGGTGGGCCGTATTGTTTAGAAATAAATTGACGTTTGTAATCTAAATGGACTTCACCATCGTTAATGACAAATTGGTAGTCTTTAGCGTGTAATGTTTTAGGAATAACATCGTAAAGATCTTTTTTGATATAATATGTTTTACCATTGATATTATGTTCGCCCTTAGAAAGTACTTTTTTGTATGCATATTGATTGAACGAACTTTCCATTATAGCGTTGCCCATTTTATTTCTCTCTTTTTCGCCACCGAGATTATTATAATCACCTACGCCTAGAATAACTTGGTTAATTCTAAACTTACCACGTTTTGTTGTAATAGTATGGTTGTAATTAGCAATATCACTAGAACCGGTTTTTAAACCATCTGTTCCTGGTAAGCTTAAGCTAGCACCTTCTAATGAATGATTAAATGTATAATACGTTACACCGTGTTGCGTTGGTGCGAGTTGTTTTGTAAAGTGAAGTATATTCGGTGTATCTGCGATGACATGTTGATCAAGAATTGCATAATCTTTTGCTGTAGATGTTGAATTATTATCATTTGTTGTTAGTTTAGGTGCAAATTCTTGCAGTTGCGTGTTTTCTGCCCCAGTTGGGTTAGTGAAATATGTATGCGTCATTCCAAGCTCTTTAGCTTTTTTATTCATAAGCTTTGTAAACGAAGTGACGTTGCCTGATACTTTGTTAGCTAATATTAATGCAGCTGCATTGCTTGAATTAGATACAGTAATTTGTAGTAATTCTGCAATGGTATACACTTCTCCAGGATAGAGTTTTGTATTACTTAATTCAGGTAACGTTGACATGCGATAATGATTTTGTGTGATTTTCACTTTATCATCAAGCGATAAGTCTCCTTTTTTGACAGCTTCTAATGTTAAATACATCGTCATAAGCTTAGTCATCGAGGCAAGATACCATTTTTTATTTCCATGGTAGTTATACAAGATTTGTCCAGTTTGACTGACATTAATTGCACCTTCTGGATCGTATGCAGCAGTTATGCCAGTATAGCCATATTGGGTAGCGATTTGACTTGGGCTTAACACAGCATCCGACTCTGCAGCGAATAGATAAGGGGTAAACTGAGTAAAGCTAACAAGCACCAATATAAGTATTATAAAAATTTTTTTCATAAATTGAGTCCTTTTCTTTGAAGTTAGAATGCTCACATTTTACCACGAATATACTTTTAATAAAACTATAAATCTGATAATTAAGATGTTTTAGTACTTTATTGAATTTAAAAAAATATTAAATGTGTGTTTTTTTAATATTAGTATTATACTAATACTATAGAACTCGGAGCTTAGCAGTGTTATAGTAACAATAAACTGTGATAGTAAATAAGAAATGATTGAAAACAGTCAAAATAACAGAAAATAGCAAGCTTCATAATAAATAAGATAAAAATTGTAGAGGTAAAAGCATGAAAGCACAAAATCCATTATTTTTCCTGTTCAAAAAACTTAATTGGCCAGTTGGGTTGATTATAGGAGCAGTTATTATTACTAGTTTAGGTAGCATTAGTGGTTTATTAATTCCACTATTTACCGGTAAGATGGTTGATAAATTTTCAATGAGTAGTGTTAACTGGCGTACTGCCGTCATTTTTGGTAGCATTTTCATCTTAAATGCTTTGTTAAGTGGTATCGGCCTATATTTGCTAAGTAAAATTGGTGAAAAAGTAATTTACGCCATACGTTCTTTGTTGTGGGAACATATTATTAAACTAAAAATGCCATTTTTTGATAAAAATGAGAGCGGTCAGCTTATGAGTCGTTTAACAGATGACACAAAGGTAATTAATGAATTTATTTCACAAAAATTACCTGATTTGTTGCCATCAATTCTAACGCTCGTGGGTTCTCTCATCATGCTATTTATCATGGATTGGCAAATGACATTATTAACCTTTATTACGATTCCAATTTTTATTGCGATCATCATGCCTTTGGGTCGTATCATGCAACATATTTCTAAAAATACACAAACAGAAATTGCTAATTTTAGTGGTTTATTAGGCCGTGTATTAACTGAAATGCGTTTAGTTAAAGTATCTAATACTGAGAGAAAAGAATTAGATAACGCGCACAGAAACTTGCAATCTATTTATAATTTAGGTTTAAAACAAGCTAAAATTACAGCAGTTATTCAACCCATTTCGAGTGTGATTATGCTGATTACGATTGCTGTCATTTTAGGATTTGGTGCCATACGTATCGCCAGCGGTGCCATCACTGCCGGGACATTGATTGCGATGATTTTTTATGTGATTCAATTATCTATGCCATTGATAAATTTATCGACATTAGTTACCGATTACAAAAAAGCAGTAGGTGCTAGTAATAGAATTTATGAAATTATGCAAGAGCCAACCGAACAGACTGAAATCACTGACGAAGAAGCGATTAACATCGTTGACGATGGAGAATTAACATTTGATCATGTGACATTCAAATATGATGTAAAGGATATATTGAAGGATGTATCATTTCGTATTCCACAAGGTCAGGTTAGTGCCTTTGTAGGTCCATCAGGTTCTGGTAAAAGTACGATTTTCAACTTAATAGAGCGCATGTATGATATTGATGGGGGAGATATCAAGTATCATAACCAAAGTATTTATGATATCTCACTGTCTAAATGGCGTAATAAAATAGGATATGTGATGCAGTCTAACTCCATGATGAGTGGGAGCATTCGCGATAATATTTTATATGGTATTAATAGACAAATTTCTGATGAAGAACTCATTGAATATAGTAAGTTAGCTAATTGTCATGATTTTATTATGCAATTTGATGATGGATATGACACGTTAGTAGGTGAACGTGGTCTTAAGCTTTCTGGTGGTCAACGCCAACGTATCGATATTGCACGTAGCTTTGTAAAAAATCCGGATATTTTATTACTAGACGAAGCCACAGCAAATCTAGATAGTGAAAGTGAACAAAAAATTCAAGAAGCGTTAGAAGTGCTCATGAAAGGACGTACAACGATTGTAATCGCTCACCGCTTATCGACAATTAAAAAGGCAGGACAAATTATCTTTATTGATCAAGGCCAAGTAACTGGTGAGGGTACGCATTCAGAGCTAATGGCTGAGCATGACAAATATCGTAAATTTGTTACGACTCAAAATTTATCAGAATAATTTTAGAGCTAGACTTTAAAACAATGAAATGATAAACAATCTTTAAGCTACGAATTAATAGATTTAATTTGAAATTATTTTATGAATATGAAATAATCAACTCTAATTTAACTATATCTAAAGCAAAGATGATTAAAGTTGAGACACAAAAATACCGACTTTAAATAGCGTCAAATTCATTTGTATCTTAAGTTAAGATGACAATATGAAGTTGGCGCTATAATGGCTTTTATATCACTTGCAAATTTTTTGCTATTGATGCAGACGTTAATCACTGTGCGTGATGCTTTGATATATTGGAGGAGATTATGTGTTATATACGGTGACTTCAACCTTACCGCCAGTGCATGGTGGAAGAACGAAATCATTATTAAAAAGGATTAAATTTTTAGAGGAAAAATTGAACAAATCATCGACAATATTGACGACAAACTATAATCCTAACTATAAAAAAGTGTATGATAAATTCAAACAACAAGGGATTATTACGGAAAATTTGAAGATTGATAATATTTATGATTGGCTAGCAGATTATAAATTGTTAGAAAAACCAAAAACGAAGTCACTATTGCACCGAGGACCAAAGGAAACCGCAGTTAAAATACCTGGGTTGACTTCTAAAGTAAAGGGAAATACGGTTAACTATTATCAACATGAACAACACGTAATGACTAGAAAATATTATAAGCATTCTAACGTAATGAAAACAGAGGAGTTACTTGCAACTGAAACGAAAGTTAAAATTCAACGTAAAGACTACACTGTAAACGGTAAACTGCATAGAATCGTCACGTATAACCCCAAAAACACCTTCAAGTTGAAAGAACAATACTATGAAAAAAAGGGTACGCTTTATTTAGAAAAACATTTTTCAAATGATCAAGAAAATAAACTGTTTCAAATTATTTATTATCCAAAGCATAAGTCTCGACGGGTCTTTAATACTGAAAAAGAAATGTTTACCTATTATTTTAATCATGTTTTGTCAGATGGCAGCGTGGTATTCAATGATGCACGACTATTAGATCGTTCATTGATTCAGTGTGAAAATAATATTAAACGTATTTTAGTACTTCATAGCAATCATCTTGAACATGGTAAAATCCGAAAGTCTTATGGTTTGGCTTTAGAAAATAGCGCGTCTATTTATAAATATCTTGTGTTGACTCACTATCAAAAGGCAGATATTCAGCAACAATTTAATATAAGTGATGATAAGATTGAAGTGATTCCACATTTTCAACATCAATTATTGACCGAACCATCCGAGAAAGTTGATGATTACTTCTGTTTTATTGGCAGGATTGCTAAAGAAAAACAGCTCGATCATCTTATTCATGCTTTCCAACAATATTTGGCTAAAGGATATAATAGTCAACTTCATATTTATGGAGAAGATGTTGATAATCAAGTGTCATCTTTAAAAGACTTAACAACTGAATTAGGTATTTGTGATAATGTAGTGTTTAATACGCATACAAATCAGCCAGAGCGTGTCTTTCAACATGCTACAGCGTCATTGCTGACCAGCCAATATGAAGGCTTTGGCATGACGATTATGGAAAGTATTCATAACGGTTGCCCTGTGGTATCATATGACGTTCGGTATGGACCTAGTGAGCTGATTATTGATGGTGAAAATGGGCTATTAATTGATGCGGGCGACGTGACCGCTTTTGCTAATGGAATAGAAAAAGTTAGAAATATCAAGCGTGAAGATGTAAAATTAAGTGAAAAATTTAGTGAAGCTGCAGCGGTAAAAAACTATCAAAAACTTATCCAAGAGATAAGTAACTAAAGTAAAATGGAGCGAAACATATTGAATAAATTATCGGTTATTGTGACATATTATAACAATGAAGACCATATTGGTGATTGTATCACCAGTTTAAAAAATCAGAGAAATCAAGATTTTGATATCATTATTGTCGATGACGGTTCAATAGATGCATCGACAGAAATATTACAACAGCAATTAGCAACGTATGATAAAGATGTGACATTCGTTCAAATCGAACATAACTCAGGGCATGCACATGCACGAAATGTGGCATTAGACTATGTTGATACCCCATATGTGATGTTCCTTGATGCGGATGACCAATTAGCAAGCTATGCAATAGACTTTTATTTAAACCATGTGAATGGACTTGATGGCTTGATTGCTCCCATTCATAAGTTTACCAATCATCGACCACAGTACGTTGATAAAGATAAAGTACGTTTAGAGTATTTATCACACCAAACAAATCCTAATTCTTTTTTACGAAAACATACAGTTTGTAATATATTATTCAGAACAGCTATTATTAAAGCCCATCACATTAGATTCAATGAAAGTTTAAGAATTTTTACAGATATGTCATTTACACTGGAATATTTGAAATACGCTGAACATTTTGTCAGAGTTTTTGACTTCCCATTTTATTATCGTGGAGAAGTTTATGATCCATTTAATAGCAATACATTAAGTGATCAAGATTTTGTTTTGACATTTGATGATTATGTGGAGAGCTTTTTCGATGCGATGCAACGTACTGATAATAAAAAAATTCAAAGCTTTTTAATAGATAAAATGAAAAATGAAATTAAACAAGGATTTGATCCATCATTAAGAGATATAAAAGCGCGTTATGTTGCATTGGAAGACAGTTTAATTAAAGTGGTTAAAGCAGTGAAATGGAATATTATTCGAGATGGTAAATTACTTTATAATCTTGAAGTGCTTTTCCTTGCTATGAATGATGTGGACCATGCGAAATACATCAATAAGTTACGTAAAAAAACGAGATTAGTCAAAGATATTGTTACTAATAGCAAAGCGAAAGAACGCTCAAGATATCAATTGACAGATGATAAAGATATTGTAGATGACAAGACAATTGTCTTTGAATCATTTGGTGGTAAAAATTATAGTGACAGTCCAAAATATATTTATGAATATATGCAACAACACTACCCACAGTTAAATTATATTTGGGTTTGTGCTAGACCAGAACAAACTGTCATTCCAGGAAATGCTATTAAAGTGCAAAAAGGTTCTAGGGCGTATTATCAAGCATATGCTAAAGCAAAATATTGGGTTTCTAATGCTCGTCTACCACTGTACTTAAATAAAAAAGAAAACCAAGTATATATTCAAACATGGCATGGTACACCACTTAAGCGTTTGGCTAATGATATGAAAGTTGTCAGAATGCCAGGAACAACAACAGCAAATTATAAGAAGAACTTTTATTCTGAAGCTTCACGCTGGGATTATTTAGTGTCTCCAAATAGATATTCTACAAATATCTTTAAAACTGCTTTTTGGATGGATGAGGCCCGTATTTGGGAAATAGGATATCCACGTAATGATGTCTTAGTCACACGTCAAAATGATACAGATTATCTAAATCAAATTAAGAGAGATTTAAATCTCCCAGAAGATAAAAAAGTAATCATGTATGCACCGACTTGGCGAGATGATGAATTTGTCAAAAAAGGACAATATCTATTTGATTTAAAAATCAATTTGGCTAACTTACAAAAGCAAATCGGTGATGACTATGTGATTTTATTGCGTATGCATTATTTAATTGCAAATGCTTTAGATTTAAATGGATATGAAGATTTCGCGATAGATGTTTCTAATTACAATGATATTTCAGAACTATATTTAATCTCAGATGCCTTAATTACCGACTATTCGTCTGTTATGTTTGATTATGGTATTCTAAAACGACCACAATTCTTCTTTGCTTATGATATTGAAAAATATGATAAAGGCCTTCGTGGCTTCTATATGGATTATATGAATGATTTACCAGGAGAAATTATCACTGATGAATTTAAATTAGCTGAAGAACTCAAACACATTGATAAACATAAAGAACGCTATAAAGATAAAATTGAGAAGTTTTATCAAGACTTTTGTTCACTTGAGAAAGGTCATGCTTCACAGTTTATTGGTGATCATATTTATAATGATATTCATCGTCATCAATAGTATAATTAATCGCCAATCAAATTTAGAATATTAATCATAGAATGAGACGCCCTAAATGTATTGTCAGAATTCATTTAGGGTGTTTTTATATTAATGATTTATAGTATTGTCTTAATTTTCAAGGGTGCTATCATAACTTTGGATGGATACTAATTTCCTTGAAGACTTGCCTCAGTCAATAGCTATTTATATAAAATTTGATAAATTATCACTAAATACCAGAAAAATACTAGATCTACAACACGATAAATATAGTATTAATAAAAAAATGGCGATTTCTATTAAAAATTAAGTAGAAATTGCTATTTTCTTTGTTTAGAAACAATTTATATACTGAATGCTATTTTGTTGTAATTATGAATTTGCTAAAACGTCATATCCTCTTATGGTAAGCCCGTGGTATAATATTTCATGTAGAATTTACAGATATTTTACATGTTTACTTTAAAAAGTGTATTCAAAATCTCATCTTAGATTGTTCATCTAAGGTGAAATAAAAAGGTAGGTGCCTTATGTTTTTAATTATCAATATTATAGGGTTATTTGTATTTTTAGGCATTGCTTATGCATGTTCGCGCAATCGGAAACATATTCAATGGAAGTCAATAGGAATATTAGTTGCACTTAATCTCTTTTTGGCATGGTTCTTTGTGTACTTTGAACAGGGAAGAAAAGTCGTTAGAGGTTTAGCTAACGCGATAGCTTGGGTTATTCAATCAGCGAATGAAGGAACTGGCTTTGCCTTTAAAAGTTTTGTGAGTGGGAAAATGATGGACATGGCAGTCAGTGCATTATTTCCTATTTTGTTAATTGTGCCATTATTTGATATTTTAATGTATTTTAACGTGTTACCTAAAATTATTGGGGGCATAGGTTGGTTACTAGCAAAAATTACGCGTCAGCCAAAGTTTGAATCATTCTTTGGTGTTGAAATGATGTTTTTAGGTAATACAGAAGCTTTAGCTGTTTCGAATGAACAATTAAAGCGTATGAATGAAATGCGTGTGTTAACCGTAGCAATGATGTCGATGAGTTCGATTTCTGGAGCTATTGTTGGCGCTTACGTTCGCATGATTCCAGGAGATTTAGTCTTAACGGCAATACCGCTTAATATTATCAATGCTATTATTGTAACGTCATTGCTCAATCCAGTGACGGTTGAAGAACAGGAAGATATTATCTATAGTATTAATACGAATAAACAAGAACGTCAACCGTTCTTTTCATTTTTAGGCGATTCTGTCTTAGCTGCAGGCAAGTTAGTACTGATTATTATCGCCTTTGTAATTAGTTTTGTAGCATTAGCAGATTTGTTTGATCGTTTTATTAATCTTATAACAGGGTTAATTGCTGGTTGGATGGGCTTCAAATTTAGCTTTGGTTTAGACCAAATACTAGGTGCAATTATGTATCCATTTGCGCTACTATTAGGGTTACCAATAGACCAAGCTTGGCACGTGGCACAAGATATGGCTAAGAAAATTGTGACAAATGAATTTGTTGTAATGGGGAAAATTTCGAGTGTCATAGATACATATAGTCCACATCGACGTGCAGTGATTTCAACATTCTTGGTATCTTTTGCAAACTTCTCGACAATCGGAATGATTATTGGAACATTAAAAGGCATTGTCGATAAGAAGACATCAGATTTTGTGTCTAAATATGTGCCTATGATGTTATTATCTGGTATTTTAGTGTCATTATTAACAGCTGCTTTTGTTGGCTTATTTGCTTGGTAATGAAAAATAAAAAGCCCCTATGCTATTACATGACTAAATGTATAGTATTGGGGTGTACTTATGTTTAGTAAATAGATAAAAACCAAGCACGAACAGTAAGGACACACTCTTTGCACTTGGTTTTTATGGGAAATGAATATTAATGTACTTGTAACGGTAAGGACTAGGTACTGTCACAGTACTTCGAGCAAAATTTGTTTGTTAATATAAACAACACAAAGGAGATAACTTCTCTTAATAAGAAGTTATACACATTATAACAGAAGAGAACTAAAATGTGAATAGAAAATTCAGAAAATTTAAATTTGTTTATAAATTCATTGCTTAACTTGATTTTATGGCACGCATAGTATTTACGTTTTTAATAATTATAATGAATAGTTATCAGAAGTATAGAACTGAAAATGAAGTGCATCATAAAAGTGTTGAAAAGCTCATACTACTTGTAGTTATATAGAGGGTATGTTTATATTATAATCGAAAGGATTATGTAAAAAATGCTTAAGCAAGGCGATAAAAAGTACATATAGGACACTTATATAAGTGGGTGAATATAATATGGAACGTGTAATATATGGTATTAATATCCTTAACTATATCATCGTTTTAACTATGATTTTTATCTTTAGAGATGCGTTAAGTAGTTATGGATTTTACATTGTTGCTACCTTTAGTGCAACAAGTTTACTGTTATTACTATTATCTATAATTTATAGTATTTATTATCGATACAATGATGACTTGAAAAATCATTGCTACATTAGCGTTTTTATCAATTTATTTAATATCATAATTATCGCTACAGCACTTTTAATCTTTTTATTCTAAGCTTCAATGAAATATATACTTACGTAATTTATATTAAATTCGGTTGACTTGTAAATTAATTAAGAAAGAATAGAGCGAAATAGCAAAGAAGTAACGAACTTTGCTTTCGCTTTTTTTATATCTTATTTTCTAAAAGTAGCGACTTTAGTCTCAACTTTTAGAAAATTTAATCATCACAGGTTTAAATTTCATATAAAGTCTCGTATGATGTTTATATATTACAGCTTTTACCTAAGACATTGCAGAGGGGATGAGTATAGTGAATAAACTTATTAGAGATATAGTATTTGTTATTATAGGTTCTTTTATTTTTTCTGCTGGTGTGAATGCCTTTATTATTTCCGGTAATTTAGGTGAAGGTGGTGTGACAGGTATGGCAATCATACTTTACTATGCCTTTCATATTTCGCCGGCAGTGACTAATTTTGTTGCTAATGCTATTTTAATCATCGCAGGTTACAAGTTTCTAAGTAAACGAAGCACGTATTTAACCATTTTGGCAACCATATTAATCTCTGTATTTTTAGGATTAACTGAAAACTGGCATATTAAAACGTCAAATATCATTATTAATTGCATATTTGGTGGTGGTTCGGTGGGACTTGGTATTGGGATAATCGTGTTAGCCGGAGGAACAACTGCTGGGACAACAATTCTTGCACGGATTGCTAATAAATATTTAGACGTTAGTACACCTTATGCTTTGCTCTTTTTTGATTTAATTGTGGTACTGATTTCTTTAACAGTATTACCAATAGAAATGGTATTAGTCACTGTTATTTCACTCTATATAGGTACTAAAGTTATGGAATATGTCATTGAAGGATTAAACACAAAAAAAGCAATGACCATTATTTCAAGTAAGTCTGAAGATGTAGCTAAAGCAATTGGTGAGCAGGTAGGAAGAGGCCTGACCATATTAAATGGGCATGGGTATTATACACGAGAGCAAAAAGATGTCTTGTACGTGGTCATCAGTAAGACGCAAGTGTCAAGAGCAAAGCGCATTATTAAGCGTATTGATGATCATGCATTTTTAGTGATTCACGATGTGCGTGATGTCTATGGGAATGGTTTTCTTGTCGAAGAATAATCAAAGGAATAGAACAGAAATCGAACTTCTTAACAAAGGTTGTATTGTTTAGCACAATAATCATGCTAAGTTTGAACACGTAGTGCTTATTTATATTTGTTGAATCCCACATGATTGTTGTTGGGAGCGGGACAGCATTCATTATAAATTCGTAGTCCCGCCCCGGCAAGGTTGACTAGGAATGAAAAAAGCGTGGTATAAGCGTATTTTCAATTCAGTCAACTACTGTCAATATAGTGTTCATCGCCTAAAATATATTGATGTCTCAACCATTTTGTATAAATAAAAAAGTTTGTTAGTCAATAACTTGTAAAGATGTTATAATAGCTTTTATGATAATGATTATCAATTGCGTTGTGACAATTAAAATATAGAATAGAAATAAATGAGAATAAATAGAAAGTTGGGGAATTATGAGTCGCTTGAATGGACAACAAGTTGAAATTGGATATGGTGATCATACGATAATTAATAACCTTGATGTAGAAATTCCTGATGGTAAAATAACATCAATTATTGGACCAAATGGATGTGGGAAATCTACGTTATTGAAAGCTTTATCTCGATTACTGTCGATAAAAAAAGGACAAATTATACTTGATGGTGAAAGTATTCATACACAGTCAACAAAAGAAATTGCTAAAAAGATTGCAATCTTACCACAATCTCCAGAAGTAGCTGATGGTTTAACGGTAGGTGAACTTGTTTCATATGGCCGTTTTCCGCATCAGAAAGGATTTGGTCGTCTTTCAGCTGAAGATAAAAAAGAAATTGATTGGGCATTAACTGTAACAGGAACATATGACTTCCGTCACCGCTCAATTAATGACTTAAGTGGTGGACAAAGACAACGCGTATGGATTGCAATGGCCTTAGCACAAAAAACCGACATTATATTTTTGGATGAACCTACAACATACTTAGATATTTGTCACCAGTTAGAAATTTTAGAACTTGTTCAGCGTTTAAACGAAGAACAAGGGTGCACCATTGTGATGGTCTTACATGATATTAACCAGGCTATTCGCTTTTCAGACCATTTGATTGCTATGAAAGATGGGGAAATCGTCGCAAATGGTACAACTAAAGAGGTACTTACAAAGCAAATCTTAGAACAGGTGTTTAATATTGATGTTGTGTTAAGTGAAGATCCACGTACAGGCAAACCATTATTAGTTACCTATGATTTGTTTAGTAAAACATACTCATAAAGATATTTTGAAAAGGATACGTTTTTATGTCGAGCAAAGTAAGTAAGAAAAGAATCAGTTTTATTGTTTATTTGATAGCGACAATAATATTGCTAATAATGGCATTATTATGCTCCATCCTAATAGGGGATGCTAAAATTGATTTTGGCACTATCATGGAAGCAATTTTTAATTATAATCCACATAATCAGCAGCATAATATTATTAGTGAAATTCGTATACCAAGAGATTTAGGTGCTGTCCTTGTTGGGATGGCTTTAGCAGTCGCTGGTGCTGTTATTCAAGGCGTAACTAAAAATGGATTGGCAGACCCTAGCTTAATTGGTTTAAATTCAGGTGCATCATTTGGATTGGCAACAACGTTTGCTTTTTATCCAAGTGCACCTTTTTTAATCATGATGTTGGCTGGATTTTTGGGAGCTATGATAGGTGGATTGATTGTCTTGATGATTGGTAGGTCAAGACGTGACGGATTTAATCCCATGCGCATTATTCTAGCTGGTGCAGCGGTCAGTGCAATGTTGACGGCTTTGAGTCAAGGGATAGCATTGGTATTTCGATTAAATCAATCGTTGACGTTTTGGTCAGCTGGAGGTGTATCAGGTACCACGTGGCATCAATTATGGTGGAGTGGTCCGATCATTATTGTTGCAATCATCGTGATGTTAACCATAAGTAAGCAGTTGACGATTTTAAACCTAGGTGAATCTTTAGCAAAAGGATTAGGTCAGAATGTAACGCTGATTAGAGGCTTAAGTTTAATTTTATCAATGGTACTTGCTGGTGTAGCAGTCTCTATGGTAGGGCAAATCGCATTTGTTGGTTTAATGGTACCTCACATAGTTCGATTTTTAGTTGGTACGGATTATGCTAAAGTATTGCCATTGACAGCGATTATGGGTGGTTTGCTGATGATTGTAGCGGATACAGTAGCGCGCATGTTAGGAGATGCTCCAGTGGGTGCAATCATATCATTTATCGGTGTACCTTACTTCTTATATCTTGTTAAAAGAGGAGGGCGTTCGATATGATTGATCCAAGACTTAGACGTAAACAAATCATTACATTTATTATCATCACGGTGTTATTACTTTTTGCATGTGCTCTAAGTGTTTCGACCGGTGAATATAAAATTCCTATGGATCGTTTTTTTAAGACGTTATTTGGTTTTGGAGAATATACTGACCAGCTTATCTTGATGGAATTTAGGTTTCCAAGAATGATTATTACTATTTTAGCAGGCGCCGCATTAAGTATGAGTGGCGCGATTATTCAAAGTGTTACTAAAAATCCAATTGCAGAACCAGGTATTTTAGGTATTAATGCTGGTGGCGGTTTTGCCATTGCCATTTTTGTTTCTATAGGGCAAGTTGATCCAGATAATTTCATTTATGTGTTACCACTCATTAGTATTATTGGTGGTGTAGCAACTGCACTTTTAATTTTTTCATTTAGTTTAAATAAAAGAGATGGCATTACGCCATCGAGTATGGTGCTTGTAGGTGTTGGAATGCAAGCAGCATTGTATGGCGGCTCGATTACGTTAACTTCTAAATTTGATGAAGATCAGTCAGAGTTCATCGCGAATTGGTTTGCAGGAAGTATATGGGGAGACGAATGGGCATTTGTACTTGCATTCTTACCATGGATTGTGATTATTTTACCTTATTTATTATTTAAATCTAATGAATTAAATTTAATTAACACACATGAACACATTGCAAAAGGCTTAGGTGTTAAATTAGAACGTGAAAGAATCGTGTTGTTTTTTGTAGCAGTAATACTTTCTTCAGTTGCCGTAGCTGTTGCTGGCTCGATTGCTTTTATTGGCTTGATGGGGCCACATATTGCTAAGACAATTGTTGGTCCAAGACATCAACTTTTCTTAACTATAGCAGTAGTAATAGGTGCGTTCTTGCTTGTTATTTCAGATACAATTGGTAAATTAGTTTTAGAACCAACAGGTATACCTGCAGGCATTGTAGTAGCCATTATCGGTGCACCTTATTTCCTATTTTTAATGTATAAAGCTAAATCTATTTAATAAAATTCGTGTTGGAATGAATCAAAAAGGTAAAATATTTAGCTAAGTCAATACAGCTAATACCATTTGTAAAAGTATTAATGAGCCAATGTGCTTGCTTTTTTATATTTTGATAAATTACATTACGATTGATAACTTGATGTTGCTGGGAGCGGGATTACGAATTCATAATGAATTTTGTACCGCTCCTTATATTTATGTGTTGGTAGTAGTTGTAGTAAATATGTGATATGCAGTTAAAACATTATGCATCCTTTATATAGCCATAAATGATATATCAAGCTGTTTCTTAAAATGAAAATTCGACAATGATGAAAGATTGATTTTAATGCATGTATCGTATATTTTATAAGTGAATATGACCTGGTCAAAACGGAAGGTAGCATCTTGTTGGGGTTTAAGTGGAAAAGTACAATTAATGTTGGCATTTCATATGTAATATTTTATATAATTTATAGTAATACAACTTGTGATAGATGGCAGAAGGTAAAAATACTAAATGCAGGGAGAGATGACTTATGACAGCAATTGTTTTGGTAAGTCATAGTGAAGCGATTGCAAATGGTACGAAAGACTTACTGAAGGATATCTCAAAAGATGTTAATATTATTGCATATGGTGGAGAAAATCATAAGTATGGAACGTCAGCAGACGATATTTTAACAATACTGAATCAATTAGAAGAAGATGCATTGTGTTTTTATGACTTAGGATCGGCAGATATGAATTTAGACTTAGCAATTGAGGCATATGATGGAAGTTTTCATATTTATAAAGTGAATGCGCCAATTGTGGAGGGTAGTTTTACCGCAACAGTAAATTTGTCAATGGGAGAAACTGTTGACAAAATATTAAATGATATTGAACAATATTCATTCAAAAAATCAACATTTTAATTATAAAATTAAAATGTAAAAGTTATACTGTGAAATTTTTGCATAGTGCATGCGAAAATGTAAGGTTTATGTTAAACTAAGGAAAATGAGTCCATCTGTGAAAGGAGGACATTAGTATGCAAGAACAAATAAAGAATTTAGTTTTAAATGGTAACTTTGATGCTGTAAGAGAATTAATGTCCGAAGCAGATTATTTAGAATTTGAAGAAGCATATATCTCAAGTGCGCATGAAGTTGAAAGCATGATGTTTTATACGTGCATTTTAGATATGATAAAAGATGAAGAAACAGCTGAATTACATGATTTAGCATTTTTATTACTTGTTTACCCATTGAGTGAAGCAGAAGGTGCGTTGAATTCTGCATATTATCATGCACAAGCATCTATTCAATTAACTGAAGGTAAAGAAGTGAAAAGCTTATTACAAATGCTGTTACTACATGCAATTCCTGAGCCAGTCATTTCAGATGCAAAAGCACTTAAAGTAGCTAAACAAATATTGAAATTAGATCCATCGAATAGTGTGGCAAGAAATATTCTTAAAGAGACAGCTAAACGTATGGATAACGTTGTTGTAGATTTCAACGAATTAAATCGCTATAAAGATGCACATTCATAATATCATTTAAGCTGCGTTAGAAAAACCTTAAACTTGTCAATTGATGAGTTTAGGGCTTTTCTTTTGTTGAAAACGGTTTGCATCTTATCTTCTACTTTCGTGTGTTTACTGTTATAGTATTAAGGTTAATTAGAAATTCAGAAGCAAAGATGCACTACATAACAAAAAAATGGGTAATATTACAACGAGCTCTATTGCTGTTTAGCATAGGCAATAACGCTGATTTGCACCGTCACAACAGCTTTATGCATACTTGCATATTGCAATCAGTACGTTATAATGCTCAATGTCTAAATTTTAAGGAGGTAATTATTTACATGGGGCTGAATAAAGAAGCTGTTAAAATAGGTTTCGCTTACGTCGGCATTGTTGTCGGCGCAGGATTTTCAACCGGTCAAGAAGTTATGCAATTCTTTACACCTTATGGTTTATGGTCATATATTGGTGTAGTTTTATCTGGTTTAATATTAGGATTCATTGGGCGCCAAGTAGCTAAAATTGGTACAGCATTTGAAGCGACAAACCATGAATCAACGCTTCAGTACATTTTTGGTGAAAAGTTTAGTAAAATATTCGATTATATTCTTGTCTTTTTCTTATTTGGTATTGCAGTTACAATGATTGCAGGTGCAGGATCTACATTTACTGAGAGTTTTGGTATTCCTACATGGCTTGGTGCATTAATTATGACACTGGTCATCTACGGCACATTACTTTTAGACTTCAATAAAATCGTACAGGCGTTAGGAATAGTAACGCCATTCTTAATTGTGATGGTCGTGTTAATCGCTATTGTGTACTTATTTAAAGGCACAGTACCTTTAAATGAAGTTGATCAAGTTGTTCCTAAAACAAGTATCGTTTGGGGCATATTAAAAGGTTTACAATACGGAGGATTAGCATTTGCTGTTGGATTTAGTACCATTGTAGCTATCGGGGGTGATGCTTCAAAACGTCACGTCTCAGGTGCAGGTGCAATGTTTGGAGGTATTGTTTATACTATTTTGTTAGCACTTATTAACTTTGCTTTACAAACAGAATATCCAAATATTAAAGATGCGGCAATACCTACATTAAACCTAGCTAATGAAATCAATTCTTGGTTAGGATTGATATTGACAATAATTATGTTAGCTGTCATGTATAATACGATATTAGGTTTATGCTATTCATTTGCTGCACGTTTTACTGAACCGTACAGTAAGAAGTATCATATTTTTATAATAATCATGATGATTGCAGCATATATTTTAAGCTTCGTAGGCTTTGCTGATTTAATTAACTCACTTTATAATATTATGGGAGTTGTAGGATTATTTATTGTTGTTGCAGTACTTATAAAATATTTTAAACGTAAAAATGACAATAAAAAACATATTGCGTAAAGAATCATGGCAATTACGCTTTACAATTAAATTAAGTTGTTTTAATCTTAAAAGCAATTCGTCACTATGAAAAAGGCGAGTTGCTTTAATTTTACAATGTTAAATTGAGTAGAAGAAGTCTATTGATTATGGATGAAGGGATAGAAAATGAAAGAGACTAGAAAATGGTCTTGGATTACGTTGATATGCGTGTTAGTTATTGGTAGTTTGGTTGCGCTTGACTTAAAATATCATTACGATTCAGACCAAAATAATCATAGAACAAACAATAAAGTACAGATTAATAATAAAAATGTCCAAGTCTTTACGGATATTACTTATAGCCATGGTTATCCTAATAGCAAATTAGATATCATTACACCTGAAACAGTTAATGAAAATAGCAAGTTACCAATCATCTTTTGGATGCATGGCGGTGGGTTTGTTGCAGGAGATAAGCAGTATAAAAATCCATTGCTTTCTAAAATTGCTGAACAGGGTTATGTCGTTGTAAATGTTAATTATGCTTTAGCACCTAACTATAAATATCCAACACCGTTAAAACAAATGGATGCAGCGGTAAAATTTATGAAAGATAATCAACATGACTTCCCAATTGATTTTGACCAAGTCATATTAGGTGGGGACTCGGCAGGTGCCCAATTAATGAGTCAATATACTGCAATGCAAACAAATGATAAATTGCGTGAAGAAATGCGTTTCCAACAACAATTCACGCCAGAACAGTTAAAAGGAGCAATTTTTTTCGGTGGCTTTTATAATATGCAGACGGTACGTGCAACTGAATTTCCTCGTATTCAAATGTTTATGCGCAGTTATACTGGTTCTGCCAATTGGGAAACAGATTTTAAAAATATTTCACAAATGTCGACGATTCAGCAAGTGACAAAGCAATTTCCTCCCACTTATTTATCTGTAGGTGACGGCGATCCATTTTACAGCCAAAATGAAAGTTTTATCCGTAAACTTAAAAGTAAACATGTACCTACTACGACACTTTTTTACGATGGTACACATCATTTACATCATCAATATCAATTTCATTTAGAAAAGCCGGAATCTAAAGAAAACATGAAGCGGGTATTGCTATTTCTAAGTCGAAATACGTCTTCATCAGGTGTTGAACGAGGCAATAATCATAGTTTAGACACGCATACACCAGAGAATAATACAGTTAATCTGCTACCTATCGAATGATGATAACAATAATTGTATTTCCGATTAGGTAATGATAAATAAGAGTTAACGCCACGACCAAAAAGTACATTATAGGTCGTGGCGTTATAGCGTATTTAAATATTATGTATAAAATTATATGGTTCAGCAGTGGTACTTTATCATAGTATAAAACACGTTAACGCTATATAGGTATTACGGACTAAATTAACAATTTGCCCAACACATACTTGCTATAATATTTACCATTTATGAACAGCTTATCTCTCAACTCGCCTTCAATAATAAAACCTAAACTTTTAAACAATATGACAGCGCTTTGATTTTCTGGAACTATAGAAGCTTCAAGACGACGAATATGACGATTTAATGCCCATGCTTCTGCAGCGTTTATCAAGGCTTGTCCAATACCTTTACGTTGATATAAATATTTTACGCCTAAGGATATAATAGCCTCATGTTTTGTACGTTCATAATTTTTTGTAGTTACAAAGGCATAGCCAACAAGTTGTTCATCTTGTTCGGCCACGAAAATCGTATTTGCCGGAGATGTTATAAATTTTTCTAAGTTTTTACTTGCACGTTGAATGGTAGGAGCATATTCACCTGGATTATATAATGTGAATTCAGATTCATCATATACTGTCGACAATAGTTGTATGAAGTTTTCTACATCTTTAATGCTTATTTCGCGTATAATAGGAGCCATAGTAGACCTCCAATCGTTTAGAATTTATCGTTCTACTATAGTATAGTATATTAAAAGTATAATTGCTCATATCTTTAGTGATTGTTAAAGGGGATATTAAGATGAAACCAAATGTATTGCTTGCAGGGGGTAGTGGCTTTTTAGGTAAACATATTGGTTCTGCCATTGAACATGAGGCAACTTTATATGCTTTATCTAAATATCCAAACCCTCAAGAGACAAAAATTGAAAGTATTACTTGGTTAAAGAAAGATATATATAATTATAAAGATGTCCTAAGTGCAATGGAAGGGATGGACATCGCTATCTTCTACATTGATCCAAATAAACATTCAGCAAAGCTAACACAAGCAACAGCGAGAGATTTAAACCTAATTGCCGCTGATAATTTTGGACGTGCTGCCGCCAAGACAAGCGTGGCAACTATTATATATATTACTGGTAGTCGTTTTGACAAAGAAACGGTGGAGCGTCTGAGCGCATACGGTGTTAACGTACAACAAACAGAGCACATAGTCAAACGGCCACATATTAACGTTGAATTACAAGTTTCTAAGTATGACGATGTCAGAAATGCAATGCATATTGTTTTGCCAAAAAAATGGACACTGAGTCAATTAGTAGATTATTTTATGACTTGGCTAGGTAATACAAAAGGCACTTTTGTTAATACGTGTAAAGAAGGAGATAATTACATTATCTATGGTAAAGTTAAACATAAACCACTTGCCATTATAAAAATTGGTGCAGAAGTAGATGGCATGATTACTTTAAACCTTGTTGGAGGTCGTCTAGTACATCCAAATTTGAAAAAACAGGGCAAATTGGAATTTAGACAATTAAAAGGAACCCAAATGGTTATTGTACATTTATATGATTACATTCCGCGATTATTTTGGCCAATATATTATGTTATTCAAGCTCCCTTACAAGGATTAATTATGCGTGGATTTGAAATTGATTGTAGAATCAAGCATTTTCAAGGGCGTATACAAGATGGAGAAAAGATTAAATACACAAAATAATGAAGGTGAAAATTCATGCAAATATTACTCGTAGAAGACGATAAGACGCTATTTAAAGAATTGAAAAAAGAACTAGAACAATGGGATTTTAACGTTATGGGAGTAGAAGATTTTAGCAATGTGATGGAGACATATGAACAAGTTCAACCGGAGATTGTTATTATGGATGTTCAACTTCCTAAATATGATGGATTCTATTGGTGTCGAAAAATGCGCCAAGTGTCTAACGTGCCCATCTTATTTTTATCATCTCGTGATAACCCAATGGATCAAGTAATGAGTATGGAATTAGGTGCAGACGATTATATGCAAAAACCATTTTATACCAACGTGCTTATTGCAAAATTACAAGCGATTTATCGTCGAGTGTATGAGTTTGGCGTAGAAGAAAAGCGTATTTTAAATTGGCAAAAAGCAGTTGTCGATTTATCAAAAGATAGTATTCAAAAAGACGATAAAGTGATTTATTTATCTAAAACAGAGATGATTATCTTAGAAATGTTAATTACGAAACAAAATCAAATCGTGACGCGTGACACATTAATTACAGCACTCTGGGAAGACGAAGCCTTTGTTAGTGATAATACCTTAACTGTTAATGTTAATCGTTTGCGTAAAAAATTAGCTGAATTAGATATGGATACTGCGATTGAAACAAAAGTTGGTAAAGGATATATGGCTCATGAATAACGTGAAATGGTTTTGGCTGTTTATCAAGACACGTAAGAATTGGGTGCTATGGTTTTTATTTTTAAACCTAATGATGCTGGGTATTTCTTATATTGATTACGATATTTCTGTTGATAGTATGATTTATTTAGTGGTGTTAAACATTGGAATGACTGCTATCTTTTTACTCTTTGCTTTTTTAAAAGAAATTAAGTTATATCAACATTTTTATGAAAATAAAGAAATAGAGGAAATAAAGCATAAAGGACTCGCAGAAAGCCCGTTTCAAGAACAAATCGTGGATTATTTGTATCGCAAATTGAATTTACAAAAGGAAAAAGTAACAAAACAGCAACATCAGATTAAAGTAACGGAACAATCAATAACTGAATTTGTTCATGATATTAAAACGCCTGTGACAGCAATGAAATTGTTAATTGATCAGGAACAAAATCAACAGCGCAAACAGTCATTGCTTTATGAGTGGTCTAGAATTAATGAAATGTTAGATAAACAATTATACTTAACGCGCTTAGAGTCTCAAAATAGAGATATGTACTTTGAACAAGTATCATTAAAACGTTTAGTGATTGATGAAATACAATTAACAAGACACATTAGCCAAGCAAAAGGTATTGGCTATAACTTATCATTTGATGGTAATACAATGGTCTACACAGATGTAAAATGGTGCCGCATGATGATTCGGCAAATTTTGTCAAATTCTTTAAAATATAGTAAAAACTCTGATATTCATATGTCAGGCTATATTAAAGGTGAACACGTCCATTTGAAAATTCAAGATGAGGGCAGAGGCATTAGTCAGAAAGACTTGCCAAGAATTTTTGATCGAGGTTATACATCAACTGCTAATCGTGATGAAACAGCTTCTTCGGGTATGGGATTATATTTGGTTGACAGTGTTAAAGCACAATTAGGTATCCAAATTGAAGTGATGTCTGAAATAGGTAAAGGTACGACATTTATTTTAATTTTCCCAAAACAAAATGAGATTATGAAACGGTTGTCAGAAGTGACAAAATTGTCATATTAAATAAGTGTATTGTTACTTAAGATAGCGGCGTTACATATATCGACTCGTTATAATTAAGAGTGAAGATGGATGTAAGGAGTGTTGTTGTGTCAATATTAGTAGTTAAAGAATTAACTAAAATATACGGAAGTAAAGATATGCAGCAGGAAGTTTTAAGAGGTATTAATCTTTCAGTTGATGAAGGTGAATTTGTCTCAATAATGGGACCTTCTGGCTCTGGAAAAACGACGTTATTAAATATTTTGGGATCAATTGATTATATGTCACAAGGTTCAGTAGAATTAGCTGGACATAAACTAGAAAAAATGTCGAATAAAGCGCTATCTGATATGCGTAAGCGGGATATTGGGTTTATTTTTCAAGATTATAATTTACTACATACATTGACGGTAAAAGAGAATATTTTATTGCCGTTATCTGTACAAAAAATTAGTAAAGAGATGGCAATGAAGCGTTATCATAAAGTTGTTGAAACATTAAATATTGCAGAATTGGGTGATAAATACCCTTCAGAACTTTCTGGTGGTCAACGGCAGCGAACATCTGCCGCACGCGCTTTTATTACATTACCTAAAATTATTTTTGCAGATGAACCTACAGGCGCTTTAGACTCCAAAAGTTCTCAAGATTTATTGGAACGACTTGTCTATATGAATAAATATCGACAAACGACAATTATCATGGTCACGCATGATCCATTAGCAGCAAGCTTTTCTAATCGTGTAGTCATGTTGAAAGATGGACAAATATTTACTGAGCTCTATCAAGGGGATGATGACGATGAAACATTTTATCGTGAAATTATTCGCACACAAAGTGTTTTAGGTGGGGTTCATCATGAATTTTAATCATATTATCTTGAAAAACTTTAGACAAAATATGAGGCATTATGCGCTGTATTTATTGTCACTTATTATTAGTATTGTCTTATATTTTAGCTTTGTCACAATTAGGTATGTGCGCCATATTAATATTAATCAATCTTTCGATGTCATCCGTGAAGGAACACAATTTGGCAGTTATTTTTTATTTGTGATTATTCTTATTTTCATCATTTATTCAAATATGCTATTTGTTAAGCGGCGCTTTCGAGAATTTGCTTTATATCAAGTGATCGGCTTAAGTAAGCGTAATTTAGTACATATTGTAATGGTTGAGCAGATTGCTATTTATTTCGTAACGTCTATTATTGGTATTCTAATCGGCTTATTTAGCACTAAAATTTTATTGATGATTGTCTTGAAATTGTTAGGCGCTAAAGCAACTGCGCCAATTGTATTTAGTGCTGAAGCCCTGTTACAAACTGGTATGCTTATTGGTAGTGCGTTTATCTTAACTATGGTGCAATCGATTATTTTTATTTATAGATATTCGCTTACAGAATTATTTGAAGACACGGAAGTTAAAGCATTAAGCAATAGTAAGTTGAGTTTTAAGGAAGCGATCTTCGGCATATTAGGGTTACTGATGATCGCAACAAGCTATTACTTTATTACGAATCATCTTGTTGATTTTGTACATATTTCAGTATTGTTTATCATTTGTATTTTATTATTAATAGGGCCATATTTTTTCTTTAGAAGTTCTGTATCTTTAGTCTTAAAATTATTAAAAAGGTTTAAGCAAGGGTCTGTGAATGTGAGTGATGTCATATTTACATCGTCTTTAGTCTATCGTGTGCGTAAAAACGCCTTTTCCTTAACGGTAATGGCGATTATTTCATCTATTACTGTTACAGTTCTTTGTATCGCTGCAATAAGTCGCAGCTCGTTAACGAACGAAGTACTATTGGCCTCTCCATATGATGTTACAACGAATCAAACTGCTGCTGCTAATCAATTATCATATATGTTAAATCAACGACAGATTGAACATGACTATAATTATAAAGAATTAATTTATACACACCTTTATAAAAATAAATTATTCAATAGCGATACTGCTAGACCATATTATGTTAATGTCACAAGTGCTGCCTTTTTTCCTAATCGGAACGTAGAGAAAGGTGAAGCAGATTTAATTATCCCTGATGGAACAATTCGACAGTATATGAAACATTACCCACATGGTACTACAGGTATAGGTACTAAAAAACATCATATTAATGTGAAATTAAACAAGGTAATACATGACGTTTATTTTAAAGAAGATAATGATTTAGGAGACCCAACGTTTATATTGAATGATTCAGACTATCAGAAAATTAAAACACATGCTAAAAAGAAAGATAAGATAGTACAATATGGCTTTGATTTAACACATCGGAAAGACGTACCTAAACTGGAGATGATTGTTAATGATATGAATCATCAACTAGAAACACGTAGTCAGATTGTAAGCGAAGTATCCAGCATAACAGGAATTGTGCTATTTGTGACATCATTTTTAGGCATCACATTTCTCATCGCAGTAGGCTGTATTATATATATTAGACAAATGGATGAAACCGAAGATGAACTCGAAAACTATTCCATACTGCGTAAATTAGGTTTCAACCAATACGATATGACAAAAGGACTAAAACTTAAAGTCACATTCAACTTTGGTCTACCACTCATCATTGCACTACTGCACGCCTACTTCATCTCAAGAGGATTCATGGACATCATAGGAACCAATAATACAAGCCCTATATACATCGTTATGACCATATACAGCACCATATACGCCATATTTGCAATCATCACATACAACCACACCAAACGCACCATCAGCCACTCGATATAGGGGCCCCAACACAAAGAAACTAATAAAATTAGTTTCCCCAAGCAAAGCAAGTTGGGGTGGGCCTCAACAGAGAGGAAGCGGGACAGCATTCATTATGAATTCGTAGTCCCGCCCGGCAAGGTTGACTAGGATTGAAAAAGCTTGATATAAGCATATGTTCAATCCAGTCAACTACTGCCAATATATCATTCATAGATATGGTGTTATGGCCATATATTAAGTTGCTTTAAAATACAGTCATTAAAAAGTGTATTCCAGTTACTTATTGCATCAAGCATTACGATTACATTGTCTAATTGTAAAGAATTTGTAAATAGAATTGTGATATTGTAAATTTTATGCTATTTTCAAAGAGGGACAAAGTCAGTATTTGAGAACATTTTTTCGCGATGCATAATGACATACTTACAAAATATTTACAAAAGTCAGAAAATGAATCGGGTTAGAGTGATTATAATGTAACAATTTTCTTAATAGGGATTGTCTTTAGTAGTATTAAATTACGGAAGTGATGATTTTCAATCGCTTAAATGGAGGATTTAAAATGTTTACAAAGAAAAAGGATAAGTTCATGGTTCAACTTGAAGAAATGGTTTTCAATTTAGATCGTGCAGCAATGGAATTCGGTAAAATGGATTTCAATACACATTTAGATTTAAAAGCGTATTCTGACAATATCAAAACTTATGAATCTCACGGTGATGAATTAATGCATCAAGTTATTACAGATTTAAATCAAACATTCATTACACCTATTGAACGTGAGGATATCCTATCATTATGCAACGCAATCGATGATGTATTAGATGCAATGGAAGAAACATCTGCAATGTTTGAAATGTATTCAATCGAATATACTGATGAATATATGGCAGAATTTGTTGAAAACATTCAAAAAGCAGTAGCTGAAATGAAATTAGCGGTCGGCTTACTTGTAGATAAAAAATTATCACATATGCGCATTCATTCTATTAATATTAAAGAATTTGAAACAAACTGTGATGGTATTTTACGTCAATCAATGAAGCATATATTTAATAGTGAAACTGATCCAATGACATTAATTAAAATAAAAGACATTTACCAAAGCATGGAAGAAATCGCTGATAAATGCCAAGTTGTAGCAAATAACTTTGAAACAATCATTATGAAAAATAGCTAAGGGAGTTCTTAAAGATGGATTACGTATTAATTATTACGATAGCTATCGTTGTTTTTTCATTGATATTTGACTTTATCAACGGTTTTCACGATACTGCAAACGCGGTAGCTACAGCGGTATCTACTCGTGCTTTAACGCCGAGAAGAGCTATACTATTAGCTGCAATTATGAATTTTATTGGTGCCTTAACATTTACTGGTGTGGCAGGAACAATTACAAAGGATATTGTAAATCCATTTGAATTACATAATGGGCTCGTTGTCGTACTTGCAGCAATTATTTCAGCAATTATTTGGAATTTAGTAACATGGTTTTATGGTATACCTAGTTCATCATCTCATGCTTTGATTGGTTCAATTGCAGGTGCAGCAATTGCATCAACTGGTTCTTTCATGGATATTCATTATCAAGGATTTACCAAAATTATTATCGTATTGATTATTTCACCAATCATTGCATTTTGTGTAGGTTATATCATGTATTCCATTGTGAAAATTGTCTTTAAAAATGCGAATTTAACAAGATCTAACCGTAACTTTAGATTTTTCCAAATTTTTACGGCAGCATTGCAATCCTTCTCACACGGGACAAACGATGCTCAAAAATCAATGGGGATTATTACCTTAGCTTTAATCGTAGCTGATGTGCAACACCAAGTAGAACCTCAGTTATGGGTTAAAGTAGCTTGTGCTACCGCAATGGGCTTAGGTACTGCAATTGGTGGTTGGAAAATCATCAAAACTGTAGGTGGTAATATCATGAAAATTAGACCTGCTAACGGTGCAGCAGCTGATTTATCATCAGCATTAACTATTTTCGTGGCTTCATCACTACATTTCCCATTATCTACTACGCACGTTGTATCTTCATCTATTCTAGGTGTAGGTGCAGCTAATCGTGTGAAAGGCGTAAAATGGAGTACAGCGCAACGTATGGTTATCACATGGGTAATTACATTACCTATTTCAGCTGTATTGGCAGCTATTATCTATTTGATTATGCATATTTTCTTATAAAGCATAATAAGTTATTAATTAAAATATTGCTAAAACAGGCTAGGACATCATTTTTAGAAAAATAAGCCAGTAAATGCGTTTTTAGTAAATGCATTTACTGGCTTATTCATATTCATTGCTTCGTAGTGTATAACTCGGGCTGTCTCAGCCAGCCCAGCTTGCGTTGTCCGTTGGCTTTCTTTAAACTAAGTGAATGTGATGTCTGATGTATAAAATGATGATGCAATAACGCTAACAATAGAAACTTTAGGCGGTTAGATTTTAATCCGTTATAAATAAGTTCAAAGCTATCTATTTATATCTTTTGAGTGAAATGGACTTAAAAGATAATTTTTAACAAAATAAAAAAGCGTAAGAGCTAGGTCTCACGCTTTGATTATTGTTATATTAATGGATAAATGCATAACTAGAAACTTCTGAAGCAGGGATAGTTCTAGTATTTGTGTTATATGGACCATAAGTATAATTCATTTCAGAAATTAAAATACTACCGTCGCCATTAACACGTTCAACATATGCAACATGACCATATGGGCCAGGTGTACTTTGCATAATTGCGCCAACTTCAGGTGAGTTATCTACACGGTAACCATCATTAGCAGCATTTCCAGCCCAATATTTTGCATCTGACCAATAAGTGCTTATTGGTTTGCCGGCTTGAGAACGACGATCAAATACATACCAAGTACATTGACCGGAAGTATATAGATTAGAATGGTTAAATGTTGGTGTTGTGTTTGTATTTGAAGGTGTTACTGTTGTGCCACCAGAACCAGCACCATTGCCAGAACCACTTGGGATATTTAATGTTTGATTTGGCATGATTAAATAGCCATTTAAATTATTAGCGCGCATTAAGTCATTAACTGACACACCATATTGATTGGCAATAAGATTTAATGATTCTCCAGCTTGAACTGTATGAGATGTTGCTGAAGAATTTTGACCACTATATTGGCTACTGTTGGTATTATTTCCACCAACTGATAAGACTTGACCAGGGAATACAAAGTTATTTGAAAGATTATTACTTTGTTTAATATCGTTAACAGTTGTGTTATGCTGTTGAGCGATACTCCATAAAGATTCACCAGATTTAACGGTGTGTTGTGTTGCGGCTTCGGCATGTTGGTGTGTAAGCGCTGCAGCAGCACCTGATGCAGCTGTAATAGCAAATGCTAATTTTTTCACGTTCATGTCCTCCTTATATTTAAATGCACATTAAGTCATGCACTTTAATTTAAATATTTAATTTCCGATTTATCACTACACCCCCATATTATCAAAAATAGTTTTCTTTGTGGGTATTGTTACTATCTTGTAATATTATTAATAAATGACGATGAAATGTAAATATATTTATAAACGTTGCTGCATAAGGGTTAGAAATGGAAATTATGAAAGTTATTTTCAATATAAAAATTTAATTTGTAATATTTCGAGAATAAAAAATGAAATGTAAATGCATTTATCCAACTGGATTATTCATTTTCAATAAAACAATGTTTATCTTATTGTCTTAGTGTTATAAATAACTATTGAAGGAAGGAGCAATAGCATGAATGATTTTTCAAAGAAACAAAGACATATGACAGATCACAGTCAATCTAAATCATGGGCGTATTCGCAAGTATGGTTATATTTTATGTATTATTGGCTTATATTTGGTATTGGTTGTTATTTTGGACAATACCTTCCTGATGAATGGCGAATGCCATTGTCTATAGGATTGTTAGTTCTTATTTTTTCTACCTTAATATTTAAAAGAGCGCGTAAATATGGTTTGATTATTTCTCATATCTATGCGATTATCGTGGGACTATTATCATACGCGATGTTTACAACATACTTACAAAATTTAGGTGCGGATGTATTTTATAAAAATATTGTCTTAGCTATTGGTGCATTTGTTATTTTTGGAGTGATAGGTTTTTTCTTTATAAAAGATGCATCAAGTATAGGAAGATATTTGTTTGTAACATTACTGGCACTGATTGTAGCATCTCTTATTGGACTGTTTATTCATAATCCAGTATTTTATACGGTTATCACGGTAGTCAGCTTGTTTCTGTTTCTTCTATATACTTTATATGATTTTAATAGAATGAAACGGGGTCAATTTTCACCGAGAGAAATGGGCTTTAATCTGTTTATTAATTTGCTTAATATTATTCTTGATATTTTAAGCTTAGCAAACCGTTTTCGAAATTAATCGAAAAATAAATATCTTAAATCAAAAGATGTTTGCGCTTTGTTTTACTTGTTTAGTGTAGTAAAGTTTTGGCAACAGCATGCCAATAATCAGCGAAAGAATTACACTAACCCAAAGCGCAATATTTTTTTATGTAATTTTATAGTTATCAATAAAATAGAAAAAACATAACAATAAATATGTTAGTTTATTTTTGCTAATATATTTAGATTGTGTTAAATTTATGCTTATTATTATAGGAAAAGCGGACTTTATGTTAAGTAAAATATAAGGGTTATGAGCTAGCAAGATTAGAAAGAGGAAGATATATGACTAATACTTTTTTTCGAATCCTCACTAAAGAAGAATATCAACCAACACGATGTATCGATGGTATTATTGTCATTTTACCTATACAAGGGGATCTGACGATTCAGCATTTTGCTAATTCTACTACGATTAGTGATGAAATATATATCATAAATAATAAAGATATTTTTACAATTAAACAGAATCATAAATCATTAATGCTTTACATTACGAGCGATTGGTTTAAAAATCACGATTATGTATTTTTTGATTATAAGTATTCTGTGAACTTAATAAAATCAATCAATAAATTAAAACAACTGATGCTTAAAATTGCGATTAACTATATTAATCAAATGCCCATAACTAGTAATGAAAACTACATTAAACAAATGGTGGAAGTAATAGCAACAGAAGGAAGTGTTGATTTAGAAACGGCTGAAAATCAATATAAATTTTTATTTTATGGGGAACTTAGCCAAATACTAGAATATATTAATAAACACTCTCATGAAAAACTAACGTTAAATGCGCTATCTCAAAATTTATTCACCTCAAAATCCAACATTTCCGCACAGTTTCACCAAAACTTAAACATGGGTTTTAAACAATACGTTGATTCACTAAAAATTGCTGAATCAATTGAATACTTGTTAACTGAAAATTCAACCATTAGTCATATTAGCGATAAATTAGGGTTTAGTAATTCGGCTAGCTATACGAAAATGTTTAAAAGTTATATTGGTATTACACCTAATGATTATCGAAGTTTAAATATAAAGGATAAATATTTATTAATGAATTATGAAGTGTTAAGTGAGGATAATGAACAACATTTAAAAACAGTACTCAGACAACAGATTAATTATTATCAAGAAAATATTGAACGTAAAATATTTATAGACAACAATAAAGTAAAAACAAAGCAAAATTTTGAACTTGTAACTCAGATTAATACTGTTGAAGAGTTTAAAGAGTTATTCTTTATTAAAATCAAAGGAAAAGCTAATATTAATACAGAAAATTTAATTATCTATGTTAATTTTGGTATTGGAACATTAATTAATAATCTGAGTGATGCTGAAATTGGAGATATGTTTAAAAAAATTGCGGCAAATAATTTGCATATTGCCTTTAAAATTCAATCATTAGAAATTATGGATTATATCGAGCGCATTTATGTACAAGTAGTAGAACGTTTAAACTATAAGAAATCATTAGCAAATGGTGATCGTGGTATTATCATGCTTGTATTTGATATGGAAGTAATAGAACTAAAAGAAATTTATCGGCTTATTTTAAAAATTCAAAATAAGCAATTTGGTTTAAGATTTGGTTTAGACATTAGCTGTTTGCTTAACGAAACAGTCATGTTTAAAACATTAGAATCACAAATAAAACGTATCGGTTTTGATTATTTATTTATTGATAATGCTCACCTTGAACAACCATATTTACTAGAAGATAGTCAACATTTATTATTAAAAAATATTTTAGAGTATCAGAATATCGAAAAAATATTAACACAAATTGATTTATCATATAGCAAAGTTATATTTTTAAATATAGAGAACCACCAATTTTTAAATAATGAAAACGACTTGAGTAACAGTGCCCCATTAATTATTGAAACCTTTTTGAAAACGGCAGAGTTATTTGATGGTATGGGTGTTAACTTATATTTTAGTAGAAATTCGTTTAATGCAATTCATATCTTTGATGAAAATGGTTTTAAAACGGTGTTAGGCATCATCATTGGTCAAATTAAGTGGATGATGAACCAGTCCAGAACAATTAAAGATAATTATATTGTAGTAGAAAATGAGGCACAGTATACATTATTCTTATATGATTGGAGAGTATTTGAAAGCGAAGCATCAATTACCTATTTCGGTGATACAGAAGTATTAATTCATTTTGAAGAAGCAGCTGAACAATCGATTCGATTAATTAAGTCGGAAAAAGTTGACGAGAAAAATGGTAATATCAATCACATCATTAATCGCCATATTCGTGAAAAATACAATTGGACTCAGGAATTATTAAAAGAAATTGAAGATCATTTACATACGACTATGAGAATTATTGAACATGACTTCAGGAAAGACTATTTTAAAGTTAATTTAGGTTATGATTCATTAAGAATCATAAAAATATTCAAATAGTGTGCAATTAATGCGTAGTGCAATTCAATTCAAATGTGTTGGTAATTTTGGCAATGAATATTAAACAAATGAAAACGACAACCTCTAAAACATAGTAGATAATTATAATATATTGTCCGCTTATATTTGGAGGTGCAATAGTATTGAGTAAAGATAAATTAAATCAATTACTAAATCTTTATAAGAAGCATAAATTATTGTCAGAATATATAGATAAAAAATATAAGCTGACGCTTAATGATTTAGCAGTATTAAAACTTGCTAAAGATTATACTTCAGAAGAGAAAGTATTGATGCAATCGTTTTTAAAATTAGCGATTGAAGAATTAGATTTAAGTAGAACGAAGTTACTTGTTTCTATCCGTCGACTTATCGACAAAGAAAAATTAAGTAAACAACGTTCAGAAGAAGATGAGCGTAAAATTTTCATTTATATGAATGATGACAATATTGAAAGTTTTAATGACTTATTTAAAGATGTCGAAGAATTATTAGAAATCTAAGTTTGTTTGTACTGGCAAAGTTTACTTTGTCAGTATTTTTAATTTTATTTAAGCTCAATCATCAATATAAAAACAATCGGATATAAGATGAATTAATGATAGGCGGACATATATTGATATAATAGAATTGTTACTAAATTGGCATGTTTACGTGCTGTATGTTATATATAATCGTTGGAAAATCATGTATAATAAATAGTGTTAATTTAGAAGAACGAAAGTGAGATGACATTATGGGTCGTAAATGGAATAATATTAAAGAGAAAAAAGCCCAAAAGGATAAAAACACTAGCAGAATTTATGCTAAATTTGGTAAAGAAATATATGTTGCAGCAAAATCAGGCGAGCCTGATCCAAATTCAAACCAAGCATTACGCTTAGTGTTAGAACGTGCTAAAACATATTCAGTACCTAATCATATCATTGACAAGGCAATCGATAAGGCTAAAGGTGCAGGAGAAGAAAACTTTGACCATCTTAGATACGAAGGTTTTGGTCCAAGCGGCTCTATGATAATTGTCGATGCGTTAACGAATAATGTAAATCGTACAGCCTCAGACGTTCGAGCTGCTTTTGGTAAAAATGGAGGAAACATGGGCGTATCAGGTTCTGTTGCATATATGTTTGATGATACTGCTACATTTGCTATTGAAGGAAAGTCTGCGGATGATGTATTAGAAGCATTAATGGAACAAGATGTTGATGTGAGAGATGTTATTGATGAAGATGGCTTAACTGTTGTCTATGCAGAACCAGATCAATTTGCGCAAGTGCAAGAAGCATTACGTGCAATAGGTGTAGAAGAGTTCAAAGTAGCAGAATTTGAAATGTTACCTCAAACGGATATAGAATTATCAGCTGAGGATCAAGAAACATTTGAAAAATTAGTTGATGCACTTGAAGAGTTGGAAGACGTTCAAAACGTTTTCCATAACGTGGATTTAAAATAATGATATCTGCAGAAGAATGGATTAATCGACTTGAATTAATGCCTCATCCCGAGGGAGGCTATTATAAAGAAACGCTACGACCGGATGATAAAAAGCGTGCATCATATAGCAGTATATATTTTCTATTAAAAGATGCAGATGTGTCTCATTTTCATCGTATTGATGCGGATGAGGTATGGTATCACCATAGTGGTGAAACGCTTTTAATTCATATGATTACAACAGAGGGTAAATACTATGTTGAACAGTTAGGACAAAATGTTGCTGATGGTGATGTCTTGCAATGTGTTGTTCCTAAAGGCACGATATTTGCCTCAAGTTTAAAACATTCTAAAGGATACGGTATTGTTGGTTGCATGTGTCAACCTGCATTTGAATTTGAACACTTTGAATTATTGGCACAAGCAATATTATTAGAAAAGTATCCTCAACACCAAGAGATTATTAAAGCTTATGCAGTAGAATAGACGCATAACTTGAAACACAATTGTGATTTCATATTAAATAAGAATGCCATGTGCTTATTAACGGCACAAGGTGTTCTTTTTTTTTTAGAATTTTTCTTGTGGTTTAACGGTATTATATAATGATATGTGAAGGTGATTTTTAGCTTAGATGTGAGTATATACATTATGGACCAAGTGATATGCTTTTGTTTAAATTTTAATTTTTGAAAATCTAGTTTAAATCTCAAAATTCATAGTAATATTATCGATTTTACAAAAATTCATAAATATATAGTAGAATATAAATGATCGAAGTCAAATAAATGCATGTAATTAATACAAAGTTTCGGATAAGATGACAGACGATAGTTAGTCTAATATAATAATGACAAGGAGTTGGTGGCTGTGAAAGTAAAATATATTGATAAACGTCACTGGCGTCGCCTTATAGAAAGGGAATATATAGAAGTTAAGGTGAATAATAAAAGATTCAAGGGCATTATCGGTTTAGTGACGATGAATAAAGTACGTGAACCGCTTGAGGTGACGGTAGTTGGAAAGCATATGGTTGTGGCTGATGACCATTATCAATGGCTGCAGATTTTACCCGAAAAGAAACGGTACAGTATTACAGCAATGTTTGATGATAAAGGCCAACCGTTAGAATATTATTTCGATATAAATATCAAAAACATTACACAAAAAGGTAATGCTAGAACATTAGACTTATTTCTAGATGTCTTAGTATTGCCTACTGGTAAGTATGAGCTTGTTGATGAAGATGACTTAATGAATGCGTTAGTTAATGAACAAATCACTAAAAGACAGTATCATGAAGCCTATATGATAGCACATCAATTGATGATTGAGATAAATGATAATTTTGATGAACTTGAACGACGAATCATGCATTGTTACCGCAAAATGAATCAAAAGAAACATAAAGCGAAACGACATCACCATCAAGCACCTCAACCACAGCAACGTCATAAAAGAAAAAAACGCTATACAGAAGACTAAGATTTAAATCATGCATGTTTAACATTAGCCAAGAGAAACCGTTATAGAGACTTTCAAAACAAAAAGCAACGGACAACGCAAGTTGGAGTGGGGCCCCAACACAAAGGCTTTCGAAGCGAAAGACAACGGACAACGCAAGTTGGGGTGGCCCCAACACAAAGAAATGCAGTTAATATTTCAACAAGCAAAGCAAGTTAGGGATGGGACTTTCTACAGAAGCTTGTCATTATTAGCAAGAGTTTAAAAATACATTTTACATTAGACAATTAGTATTTTTATAATGTAGGTTTATCTACTTAATTATTTTATGTTTTACCAAAATAATGGCTTATGCACTAATAGTACTTTTACTTTATAAAGTATTGTTATGATGGGCGCTGTTTAAATCCTAAACGTTTTAGTTATGACTTTATTATGTATGGATAAGCAAGAGGATTGTAGGGGGAAACTATGAAAATTGAAGACTATAGATTACTTATAACATTGGATGAGACAAAAACATTGCGCAAAGCTGCAGAATTATTATATATTTCGCAACCTGCTGTCACACAGCGATTAAAAGCAATTGAAAATAATTTTGGCGTAGATATTTTTATTCGTACAAAAAAGCAACTCATTACTACAACAGAAGGGGCTATGATTATTGAGCATGCTCGCGATATGTTAAAGCGAGAACGTTTATTTTACGATAAAATGCAGGCGCATATTGGAGAGGTCAATGGTACGATATCTATTGGTTGTTCTTCTTTGATAGGACAAACATTGCTTCCAGATGTCTTAAGTTTATATAATACACAGTTTCCAAATGTTGAAATACAAGTTCAAGTAGGTTCGACTGAACATATCAAAGCACATCATCGTGATTATCATGTTATGATTACGCGGGGAAATAAGGTTATGAACCTAACAAACACCCATTTATTTAATGATGAACATTACTTTATTTACCCTAAAGATAAGCGGGCAGAAGTAGATAAACTTCCATTTATTGAGTTTCAAGCAGATCCCATTTATATTAATCAAATTAAAGAATGGTACAATGATAACTTAGGACAAGATTTCCATGCAACCATTACTGTTGATCAAGTTGGAACATGTAAAGAGATGTTATTGAGTGGTGTAGGAGTAACTATTTTACCTGAGGTTATGATGAAATACATTGATAAAAATCAATTTGAATGTGAAAAAGTATTAATTGAAGGTCAGCCACTGATACGCTCTACATTTATGAGTTACGAAGCGAATATGTTGCAGTTGCCACAAGTAGATTCATTTGTTAATTTAATGTATAACTTTATACGCTAATTTATAGGATATCGTGCCGCAATATGTATCATGTTAACCTTGTCGGCATTTAGATTAATTAATTTTAAGGATAGAGGGTACGTTTATGTTTAAAGCATTACTCCATATTAAAAACTATAAATTATTTGTGGTAAATATGATGCTTCTCGGTATGGGTATCGCAATTACGGTACCCTATTTTGTATTATTTGCGACGAATGAATTAGGTATGACAACCAATCAGTTCGGCATTTTATTAGCGCTTGCTGCGGTTAGTCAATTTACAATAAATTCTATAGTCGCGCGCTTTTCAGACACGCATAATATTAATCGTAAGTTTTTAATTATTACTGCCTTATTTATGGGGGCAGTTAGTTTCTCTATATATTTTTATATTCATGATATTTGGTTATTTATTATTACATATGCGATTTTTCAAGGTTTATTTGCACCAGCAATGCCTCAATTATATGCTTCTGCTAGAGAATCTATCAATATATCGTCTTCCAGAAAAAATGCTAAATTTGCCAATACAGTGTTACGATCAATGTTTTCTTTTGGCTTCCTTTTCGGGCCGTTGATAGGTTCACGTCTTATCCATTTTAATGGGTACGCTGGACTCTTCGGAGGAACAGTTGCTATTATTTTATTTACGTTATTATTGCAGGTCTTCTTTTATCAAGATTTAAAGTTAACAGGAGAACAACAAGTTGGTGGAACAGCACATATTGAAACCACAGCGCCGAATATGTTGAAAGATGTTACCTTGTTTTTGCCTTTTGTAGCATTTATTTTGCTACATATTGGGCAATGGATGTATACCATGAATATGCCGTTGTTTGTAACAAAACAGTTGCATATTTCTGAAGATTATGTGGGGACATTAGCAAGCTTATGCGCAGGATTAGAAGTTCCATTCATGGTGATTTTAGGAATGTTAGCGACTAAGTTGCAAACTAGAACATTATTGATTGTTGGAGCACTAAGTGGTGGTGCGTTTTATTTTAGCATTGGTATCTTTAATAACATATATATGATGATGCTTGGGCAAGTTTTTCTGGCCTTCTTTTTAGCGATTTTACTTGGCTTAGGCATCAGTTATTTTCAAGATATTTTACCTGATTTTCCCGGCTACGCTTCTACACTTTTTGCTAATGCGATGGTAATTGGGCAGCTATGTGGGAATTTATTAGGTGGTGCCATGAGTCAGTGGGTTGGTTTAGAAAATGTCTTTTTTGTATCAGCAAGCTCAATATTTATTGGTATGGTGCTAATCTTTTTCACGAAAGATCAAAAATTTACTGAAGAAAAGGTGATATCTTAATATGACTGTCTTATTGTGGTTATTAATTATTTTCGCATTTATTTTGGCATTTGTTGGACTTATTAAACCTGTGATACCCTCTGTTTTGATGTTGTGGGTTGGTTTTTTAATTTATCAATTCGCATTTAATAATGGTGAATTATCGTGGATATTTTATGTGTCAATGATAGTGTTAACGGTACTCATGTTTATCTCTGATTTTGCAATGAATAAATATTTTGTTAATAAATATGGTGGTTCAAAGATAAGTGAGTATGTTGCACTTATAGGTGTGCTCGTTGGTTGTTTTGTCTTCCCACCATTTGGCATTATCATTATTCCTTTTGTAGCAGTTTTTGCAGTTGAACTTATGCAAGATTTCGATGTGAACAAAGCTTTTAAAGCAAGCTTGGGTTCAATCGTAGCTTTCTTAACCAGCAACATTGCCAAAGCGATCATCATGTTTATCATGATTGTATGGTTTTTTATAGATGTATTTGTGATATAAACTAGAAGATGCTGGATAGAAATCTCAAGTATTAATCTTTTTGAAAAGGATGACTAGGATTGAAAAAGCTTGGTATAAGCGTATTTTTTCCACAGTCAACTACTGCCAATATAGAGTTCATAACTTAAAACATAATTATGTTCCAGTCTCTTGTCAATTAGTTTTACAAATGCGCACCAGGCGGGGCATCGTTCATCGAAAAAAGCCAGTAAATGAGTTTTTTATAAATTCATTTACTGGTTTCTTTATTTATGATGTTTTATATTGTTGTCCCGATTTACATTATCTGTTGAGTCTCTTAAGGAAGTTCATAATGATGGGCCCACCCCAGCTTGCGTTGTCCGTAGAAAT
>NZ_KV830913.1:0-45998 GCF_001836955.1 Staphylococcus sp. HMSC063A07 | reverse complement strand
AAATGCTTGGTGCATTTCTCTGTGCTGAGGCCCCCACCCCAGCTTGCGTTGCACGTAGAAATGTTTGTTGCATTTCTCTGTGCTGGGGCCCCTATAGTCTTGTGTTGGCGTTTTTGTTGGTGTGTCGGTGTTTTGTGTAGAATGCGATGGGTGTAATGATGAGTGATGCGATAATAAAGTGCCAGTTGCTAATTGTGATATAGGGTCCGATTGCAAGGAATGATTGTGGGATAAAGAATACATAGACGAGTGCTGAAATAAGTAATCCTATGACGATGTAGGTTAATATCCATACTAAGTTTTTATTATTAAAACATTGAAGTTGAACCGTTTTGAAAATCATCCATATAAATAAAAAAATGATAAATAAACCAATGATGACAATAATTGGAAAGGTGTATAGATATATGCGGTTGTTATTGCCGCCGATAAAGAACCCAATAAATCCTTTACAAAAACAAAAAATACCTATTAAAAACATAAAATTTTGATAAATATAGTTAAAAATATTATTGATTGTTTCGTTTGGCAATGCGCGGATCTCCTGCTTTGCGTGTGCTTTAGGGTCGTGATTGAAAAATTCCAAAGCAAGGGTACCATTATCTTCTGCCTTCAATAATTGCTTTAATATACGATTGAGCATTAGTTCTGAATCATACGGATTGACACTGAGTTCTGCTCGTACATACGTCATGTAATTCTCGAATATTTCTCTATCCGTATTATTTAGTCGTAGTGATTTGACATTATTTTCCCGCATGAGTTGAGACGTAGATTTCATACATTATTTTAAGCTCCTTTAGATATAGTAATAATAGTTATTATATCAATTATGATTAATCATATCATAGAAGTTGAAATAAATTAATTATCGTAATTACTATAAGTAGCTAGATAAACATTTATTAAAGCACGATTAGTTATAACAAATGATTAGAAAGTGGTTTCATGTTAAAATAATAGTATTCACTTATATTCAAAGGAGTCAAACATGAAGAAAGGGCTTGTGCTATTATTAGCAGCAATTTTTTTATTAACAGCATGCGGTAAGGGAAATGATGAAAAGCAATCTTTAGAACAAGATATACAAAAATTAGAAAAAGAGAAAAAAGATTTAGAAAAGCAAGAAGAGAAACTTAAAAGCGATAAAGAGAAATATAAAAGTCAACGTGAGACTTTAGAAAAAGAAGTAGAAGAGATGCAAAGTACTTCATCAGATGATGACAAAGATAATAAAGAAAAAACGAGTGACAAAAGTAAAGAGAAGTCATCACAACATCAAACAACGCACCACCAAAATAAAGATCAACAAAATCAGCATCAAAATTCAAACAATACAGATAACACACAGACAGATAAAGATAAGACGCATAAACAACAGTCATCACAATCTACTAAGAATGATACACAGAAGCAATCAAAGCAACCAAAACAACAACAATGATTCAATGTCACAAGTTAAAAAATTTGTGCCGTTTTATGTCTGATGTTACCGGGTATGTATAACCATAAATACAGAACGTGTATATGAACAAGTTTACATATCGATTTTAAAAGGAGCGAGCAACAATGCATGAACAAGATTTTCGTATTTTAGAAGGCCAAGATATTACTTTACCAGAATTAGGGCGTGAATTAGAAACGTTAACTGGACGTACAATTGTAGATTCTACAGGTGAAATCAATCGAGTAGTGGCACACTTGCCAAACTTTGATTCGGATTTTGATACATTTGTTGCTACATATAAATTAAATCATCAAAATGATTTCATTGATGCTATTTTTACAGCACCGAAAGCTCAGCGTAATCGTTTAAAAGAGATTCCTGTGCATATCGAATTAATTAGTTATATTTCGAAAGCTTAGTTGATACAAAGAACAAACATATAGTAGGTTGCGCGGTATGAAGAGTTTCTGTTCATAACGCGCTTCTTTTTATAGAGCACTGTTACAGAATGAAGCGATGAGGTGAAAGCAGAATGACTGTTTATATAGAAACGGAAAGATTGAAATTACGTGATTGGGAAGAAAATGATTTATTACCATTTCAAAAATTGAATGCAAATCCACAAGTTAGACGTTATTTTCCTAGTTTATTAAGTTATCGCCGTTCAGCGTTAGATATGAAACAAATGCAAAAAAATATTACAGCAACGGGGATAGGTCTATTTGCAGTAGAATTAAAAGAAACTAATGAGTGGATTGGGTTTATTGGTCTGAATTATATTCCAAAAGATAGCCAATATCCATTTAATAATTTACCATTTTATGAAATAGGTTGGCGTTTAATTCCAGAGGTATGGGGAAATGGTATTGCAACTGAAGGCGCTGAAGCTGTGCTAAAATATGCAAAAAAAAAGGGAGTTTATGACATATACAGTCTAACGGCAGAGACAAATTTATCGTCACGAAAAGTGATGGAGAAAATAGGGATGAAAGTCTTTGATCGTTTCGAATTTCCTGAATTGAATAAATATCATCCACTTAAAATGCAAGTTAGGTATTATAAAAATCTTAAATAAAAAATAGCCGCTCGTGTGGGCGACTATTTTTTTAATCATAGCTTCTTTCGCCAAGTGGTTTAGCGTTTTGAAGCCCATGTAGTAAGTCTTCTTTTGTGTGATATAGAGGTGCTAAAGCTTTATATTTTTCGTCAATAAAGCCTTCTTGAATCATGTGAATAATAAGTTGATGTAATGGCTCAAAAAAACCGTTTAAATTATAAATACCAATCGGTTTTTGATAAATACCAATTTGTGTCCAACTATAGATTTCAAAAAATTCTTCAAGCGAACCAGCACCGCCTGGAGCGAGGATAAAAGCATCTGCTAATTCTGCCATTTTCTCTTTTCTTTGATGAAGCGAATCCACTAGAATAAGTTCAGAAACCCGTTGACTCGTAATTTCTTTAGTATCTAATTCTTTAGGCATGACGCCAATAACAGTGCCATTGTGATCTAATACACCATTTTGTATGGCACCCATAATGCCTACAGAACCAGCGCCAAAAATGAGTTCATAACCTTTTTGCGCCATATATTTTCCTAAGTTATATGCTTCGTTGACATAGGTTGGATTACTGCCTTTACTTGCGCCACAGAAAACTGCAATTTTTTTCATGATGATAAATGCCTCCTATATTTGAGAGAGTACACGTCGAAATATATGTTCAAAGTGTTGCTGATCTTTGTTAGAAAAAGGAGTCGGTCCCTTGTGCCGACCACCTTGTTTTCTAAGTTGAGCATGGTTATAACGCTGTTGTATCAACATGTCAATGTTAGTACTATTGTATATATAGCCTTTATGGTGTAGTACTGTTTTAACTTTGTTTAACAATAGACTCGCCAAACCATAATCTTGCGTGATAACGATATCTTTACTTTGCGCTAATTGAACGATTTTATAATCCACTGCATCCGGTCCATCATCGACATATATCGTGTTAACGTGTTCTGGATAAGTCTGCGTTGTATAGTGACTGAAGCTACGTACAATTATAACAAAAATGCCTGTCCCTGAGGTTAATTCAATAACAGATTGAATGACAGGACAAGCATCTCCATCAATGATAATCGATGTCATCTTGTTAAGACTCATGATGTGTTTCTTTATTATTTTGTTTAGTTACACTTTGAGCATCATGTTCTTCATATTTTTTTATTTCTTTAATACGTGCTTTTTTATTCTTGTCACGATTTTTTTCTTCATCATGATGACGTTGTTCGATGTTTTTTTGTAACTTTTTAGCCAGTTTTTTAATATCATGTTTGTTATCTTTAGCTAATTTTTCGCCTTTTTTCTCTGTTTCATCATCTAATGCGCCGGGTGTTAGGCCTACTTTTTCTTGATACTTTTGAGTTTTCTTTAAATCTTTTATACGCTGTTTCTCATTTTTTTCACGTGCCTTTGCTTCTTCTTTATGACGTTGTTCGATATTTTTTTGAAGTTTTTTATCCATTTTATCGGCTTCTTTGCGATTTTTCTTCGCTAATTTTTCGCCTTTTTTCTCAATATATTCAGGATCATTTTCTTTTGCAATTTTTTTCAATTCTCGTTTGTTATCATGTTCTTGTTTTTTATCAATAACAAATTCTTTAACGTCAGTAGCTTTATTAGCTACAGTTTTAGATGCACGTGATGTTGCAGCAGTTACTTTTTTGACTTCAGAATGATTTTTGATATGTTTACGTTCAGTAACTAAGGGCACAATAAAAATAGGTAAAACGTTTATTAGTGTCTTAATTAGATGTCTTTTCTTTTGATCCATAGATATTGCCTCCAGTTCATATGCTTATCTTATTCATTACCCTATGACACTCTAGTATAAACGATAAATATACTGTATTGGTATATGTCTAAATATTCATTTAAATAGCAATGACATTATTATAAAAAGGGACTCAGGAACTAATTCCTGATCTTAAGAAAAATAGTAGGTCTATAACTACAACATGGTAAATATAGTTTGAATAACAAAAATGGCAATTTCTACATTATTCCAATAGAAATTGCCATTATTATTTGATTAGAGACGTATCTATATTTTCCATAATCTTTTCATGAATAACACCATCAGTAAATAGTGCTATACACAATGTATTAAATTAATAAATCCCTTTACCAATGCCGAAACCAAAGTAAAGAATAGCGATAATTACTACTAAGATAATACGATATATAGCGAATGGTACTAATTTAATTTTATTGATTAAATGTAAGAAAGTTTTGATTGCGATTAACCCAACGATAAATGCTGCTAGGAAACCTAAAAGATAAAATGGTATGTGTGCTAAGTGAATATATTCATAGTGTTTAATTAAAGATAAACCACTTGCTGCTAGCATAATTGGTACTGACATAATAAATGTAAAGTCAGATGCCGCTTTGTGATTCATTTTCATAAGTACACCCGTTGAAATTGTAGAACCCGAGCGACTAAATCCAGGCCACATTGCAATGGCTTGAGAAATACCAATGACAAATGCTTGGAAATAATTAATTTGATCTACATTTTGTGGGTGCTTAACTTTTTCACTATATTTATCCGCAATAATCATATAAATAGCACCTAAAAATAACCCAATCATTACAGTAGGAACACTGAATAAATATTTTTCAATTAAATCATCAAACATTAGACCTAAAATACCGGCTGGAATCATACCGACAAGTACGTGTAACAAGTTCAAACGACGTGGTTTAGAACGAAACTCTTCACTTATCGGTGCTTGATGTTGTTTTCCAATATGTAATAATTCGAAAAAACGTTCTCTAAAGACCCAAGCTGCAGCAAAAACAGACCCTAATTGAATGACTACTTTAAATGTAAAAGCAGATTCACTTCCTAGAAAATCAGTGGATTTCAACCACATATCATCCATTAAAATCATGTGACCTGTTGATGATACAGGAGCGAATTCAGTAAGTCCTTCAACGATACCGAGAATGATACCTTTGATTAACTCAAGTAAAAACATAGATTAACCTACCTTCTTAAATATCTTATTTATATTCATGAATCTTAAAAAATTACTACATTATCATAGCATATTAAATTCATTCCTAGCTACTGATTATTAGTTTAGAACTTATAAACTAGACTAAAGTTGTATATTAAACGATATTTATGAATACGTCATGAAATGACGATTTATTTTTGAATGGATATGTTTAACCTTCACGTAGTAAATTAAAGTGGAAAGGGAAAAAGTAGTCATTTCTATGGAGCTAGGTAGAAGAATACAATGTGTACATAAAAAACCCATCAATTAATATCAATTGATGGGACATTTTATTTAAAGATTTCGTTTAAAAAAATAACAGTTACAACTTTAATTCACATGACGCTGATACTATAATTATTCTTTGTTTTCAGTAAATGCGTTAATAACTTTACCTAGAAGACGGTTCAGTTCTTGTGCTTCATCTGCACTAAGCGATGAAGCGGTTGCCACTTTAGAAGAAGCATCTTTAAGATCAGGTTTGATGCCTTCACTTTTTTCTGTCAAGTGTATAAAGACCTCACGTTGATCAACTTCAGAACGTTCACGTTTGATTAAATCAACGTGTTCCATTCGTTTAAGAAGTGGTGAAACTGTTCCAGTATCTAATGCTAATTCAGTAACGACTTTTTTAACATTTACTGGTGACTCATCCCACAATATACTTAATACTAGAAATTGTGGATAAGTAAGGTTGTACTTTTTAAAGACTTTGTTTGAGTAGTAGCGATTTACTTGTCTTTGAGCATTGTACAAACTAAAACATAGCTGCTCTTTTAAATTGTGATGTTCAGACATTAAAGTTCTCCTCCAGACATTCTATCCGTTTTCTCTTTTTCGGATTAAATCCCGTTAGTGTTGTGCAAAATATATTTATTGACACATTTCATTTCAATGTCATGATAAAATTAAAGTATGACTAAAGTTTAGAAGAAAACACACGTATAATCAAGTATAAACATAAATTTTTATATATTCATTATCATTTACTTAGAAATTTTAAATAGAAAAGAGAATAAAAATTGAAAAAACATAATTGCAGAAACACATATATTTCTATAGTTTCCGGGTTTTTAGGTAGTGGTAAAACCACTTTTCTACAAGAGTATATGCAATATTTATTAAAAACTGATGAGAAAATCACAATTATTATGAACGAATTTGGTACTTTTGACGTTGACAGTTTAACATTCAATAATGAGGTTGCCATAAATGCTTTAGTTAATGGTTGTGTTTGTTGTGATTTAAAAGCAGATTTAGTAGCGCAGTTAAAAAATATTATTGCGGATGGTCAAACAACACACATCATTATTGAGGCAACTGGAATTGCACATCCTTTAGAAATCATGATGGCATGTCAGGATCCTGAAGTGATTCATTTAATTAGTGAAGTTAAGATGATAGGGATTTTAGATGCTTCTCGATTTCTTCATAGACATCGTTATTCATTGACAACGGTAGAGTTAATGGAAGAACAATTGGCCTATAGTTCAACGATTATTATCAATAAAATGGATTTAATTAATGATCAGGAGCAGAAAAAACTGAGCGCTGAGTTAACCCAAATTAATCCGCAAGCAACCACATGCTACACTACGTTTGGTCAATTAGATATCACTACATTTAATAATATTAAGCATGTTGATAATATGAAGTCACCAGCTAAGCATGCACATCATCATGGCATTAAGAGCATGCAGTATACATTTAGTGGACCAATAGATAGACAATTATTTTATCAATTTATATTAAAGTTACCGCAAAATGTTTTTCGTTTGAAAGGTTTTGTCCGTTTTAGAGACTGTGCTGATGTGATTTATGAGTTTCAATATGCACATGGATTACCTAGTTATGGTGAGGTAGACAAAGAGGTACCACTTACAATAGTTATCATTGGTGAACATATTGATGTTGAACGTTTGCGCAATAATCTCGATATGCTTCAATTTACATGACATGGCATATCAGAAGTGAGATATCTTTACAAATACATAGATGATATAATAATAAAGTCGCCTACCTCTCAGGCGTCAAATGTCGACGCAGGGAGGAGGTGTTGCCCATGATGGAAATCCTTGTTCACATCACAACCACAGTTATTAGTGGTTGTATTGTTGCGTTATTTACGTATTGGCTACGTACGCGTAACAATAAGAAAAAATAGGCGACGCATAGCCAACGCCTAAAAAATCCCCTCACTATCGCAAGTAGTGAGGGGATTGGTGTTTCCATGTGGAAATCCTTGTTAACCATATTATAACACTGTGGCTTGGGAAAATGCAAAGTATGCAATGTCGTATATTAGAACGACACATATTAACGTTGTGACATAAAATAATTGTTCGATGAAGTTTGTGTTGTTTAAATGAATACTACTTTTTCGTTCTTGTAATGATTTAATTATAATTGCTTCTAAATAAATTAAGTTAAAATAAAGTGTTGCTATTTACGAGCAGAATTTAAAGTAACTCATTTATGTTGTTGTAGTGTGGATTTTGACATAAAATTATATGTAAGAAAACTTTTTCGTTTTAAGCAGGAGGTAAAGTTAATGAATAATGAAGATTTTAAACAAAAGCAGCTTAACTTTGAATTTAGATTTATTATGATTCCTTATCTCATATTTGCAGTAATTATTTTATTATCAAATATTTTTTACTCTCAAATTATTATTACAATGACTTTTTTTGGTTTGTTTTTTGCCTATAATTTAGGGTTATTATTTGTAGCGTTTGTTAGACACTTTAAACGTACATTAATATTAACAGCAATACTGACTTTATTGTCTGGAGCAGCTTTCTTTACAATTATTTATGTTTTTGGTTTGCACCATCAGATATTTGGATAAATAAAAGATGATATATGCTTGAAACATTATAAAAGTTTCATATAATAATGAATAAGCGCTTAAACATTCTATCTGGTGTGTATCTAAAATCTTAATGAAATAGTATTAATAGATGCACCCAGACAGAAGTATTTTAATTGTATTTATAAGCAATTATGTAAGCGGTTTCTACAAATGATTTTGTATGCAAAATACGTATATGCATTAAAATTTTTATAAAATAATATAAAAGGAGCGAAACCATATGATAAACAGAAATAAAATATCAGTCATTGGTGCAGGAAATACAGGTGCAACACTAGCTTTCTTATTAGCACAAAAAGAGGTTGGAGATGTCGTTATTGTTGACCAGCCTAAATTCGAAGGTATGTCAAAAGGAAAAGCGCTAGATATTCAAGAAAGTGGACCAATATTAGGGTTTAATAGTATTGTGACTGGAACGTCAAATTATGAGGATATTTCAGATTCAGATATTGTCATTATTACTGCAGGTGTACCAAGAAAACCTGGTATGAGTCGTGATGACTTAGTTCAAATTAATGAAAGTATTATGGAAGATATTTCTCAACAAATTGTCCGCTATTGTCCAAAAGCATTTGTTATTGTCTTAACCAATCCGGTTGATGCGATGACTTATACCGTGCTGCAATCCACTGGTTTTGAAAAAAACCAAGTAATGGGGCAGTCAGGCATTTTAGATACGGCAAGATACAAAACATTCATAGCCGAAGCATTACATCTATCCGTACAGGATATTACTGGCCTTGTACTTGGAGGTCATGGTAATACTATGGTTCCTATCGTATCGTCTACTCAAGTAAACGGTGTACCTATTACCGAGCTACTATCACCTTCAGAACTAGAATATATTATCCAACGTACAAGAGATGGTGGTGCTGAAATTGTAAATTTATTAGGCAATGGTTCAGCATATTATGCACCGGCTGCTGCGTTATACGAAATGGTCATAGCTATTTTAAAAGATCAAAAACGTGTTCTTCCAACTATTGCATTTTTAGATGGGGAGTATGGCTATCGTGATATTTGCCTTGGCGTCCCAACCGTACTTGGCAAACAAGGCGTCGAACGAGTTATAGAACTTAAATTATCAGAATCAGAGCAAGAACAACTCGATTTATCTGCAGATGCAGTTATGAAAGTTAAACAATCATTAAAACAAGCTAAATAATATTGCTTATTTGTAATAATCTAAAAAGTGTGAAAAATGTGTGTTATTTGCAAATTTTCACGTCATTACTGTTGTTTAGTTGTTATACTAAAAATGAAAAATAAGCAAAGGGTGAAATATGATGGAGAAAGGGAGTCAAGATATACCACACACACGCAAAAAAGAAAAGACAAAGGGATACAAACCTATTTGGATTGTTATTAGCTTTATTGCTTTAATTGTCATTTTGTTATTACCAACACCAACAGGATTACCAGTAATGGCTAAAGGTGCCTTAGCTATTTTAGCCTTTGCTGTTATTATGTGGGTGACAGAAGCAGTGATTTACCCAGTTTCTGCAACGTTAATTTTAGGATTAATTATTTTAATAATGGGATTTAGTCCAGTACAGGATTTAGCGAAGCATTTAGGAAACCCTAAAGCAGGCGATGCTATCTTAACTGGTAATGACTTGTTAGGAACTGGTAATGCTTTAACTCAAGCATTTAGTGGGTTTTCATCTTCAGCTGTAGCTTTAGTTGCTGCTGCACTTTTTTTAGCTGCAGCTATGCAAGAAACTAATTTGCATAAACGTCTCGCTTTACTCGTATTATCAATTGTTGGAAATAAAACGCGTAACATAGTTATTGGTGCTATTTTAGTATCCATTTTATTAGCGTTTTTTGTACCATCTGCAACTGCACGTGCAGGTGCGGTTGTGCCAATTTTATTAGGTATGATTGCAGCATTTAAAGTTTCTAAAGACAGTCGTTTAGCAGCGTTATTAATTATTACTTCGGTACAAGCAGTTTCCATTTGGAATATTGGTATTAAAACGGCTGCGGCACAAAATATCGTTGCCATCAATTTTATCAATCAAAGTTTGGGACACGATGTTTCATGGGGCGAATGGTTTTTATTTGCAGCGCCTTGGTCAATACTTATGTCGATAGCGTTATTTTTCATTATGATGAAAGTAATGCCACCTGAACATAATGCTATTGAGGGTGGTAAAGACTTGATTAAACAGCAGTTAACAGATTTAGGCCCTGTTTCAGCACGTGAATGGCGATTAATCGTTATTTCTATCTTATTGTTATTATTCTGGTCAACAGAAAAAGTGGTACATCCTATTGACTCAGCTTCAATTACAGTTGTCGCATTAGGTGTTATGCTTATGCCTAAAGTTGGTGTTATAAAGTGGGATGGTGTAGTAAAAACAATTCCATGGGGGACGATTATTGTCTTTGGAGTTGGTATATCACTTGGTAATGTATTGTTGAAGACTGGTGCAGCTCAGTGGTTAAGTGATAAGACATTTGGATTACTTGGGCTTGAATCAATGCCATTGATTGCGACGATTGCTTTGATAACATTGTTTAATATCTTAATTCATCTGGGTTTTGCTAGTGCGACCAGCTTATCTTCTGCGCTGATTCCAGTATTCATCTCATTGACATCAACGCTACATTTAGGAGATCAAGCTATTGGATTTGTACTTATTCAACAATTTGTTATCAGCTTTGGTTTCTTGTTGCCGGTAAGTGCACCTCAAAATATGTTGGCATATGGTACAGGGACATTTACAGTTAAGGATTTCTTGAAAACTGGGGTACCGCTGACTATTGTAGGTTATATTTTGATTGTAATTTTTAGTATGACTTACTGGAATTGGTTAGGGCTAATATAGGAAAATGTTAAATATATCAATAGAATAATCAATTGAACGATTTCGGGCACAAAACCTAGTGGATTTTGTGTCCGAAATCGTCCATCTTTATCATGCTTGTTGTTAGACAAGATGGGGTAATAAAATATCAAAGTTAAAGTGAGGTGATGTAGTTTGAATATCGCTTTAGTATTAAATAGAGTATTCAGATTAGAACAAAATCCAATGTTTGAGTACTTAAATCATAATCAAGCAGATATCGAACGATGTTACTGTGTGATTCCCTTAGAATTATTTGAAGATGAAGCACCATTAAAACGGACATTTTACCATCAGGCAGTTACTCAGTTTATACAACAACTGATTGAGATAGGAATTAAGCCCTTTGTGTTTCCATATACAGCGTTTGCTTCATTTTGTGAACAGAAAGAAATCGACACGGTAGTATTTCCAAGCGATATTATGAGTTTTCACAATTGTGAATGCGATATTTTACATGTTAAATCTGAGATACAAGCGCAAAAAATAGCAATCGTTAATGTACGTGCAAATCATTATTTTCAACCTAGTCGCACGTTAAATCAGCAAGGACAACCATATAAGGTATTCACTAGCTTCTACAAAGCAAATCGCCCTCAATTGAGACAACGAAGACGTTATCCTTATCAACTTGATAAATTAAAGCAACAAATCATCAATGCTGATAATATATCAGTTAAAAAAGTGACTGAGCATATAAATATTGGGGAGGCCAAAAGTCAGCAACAATGGCAAGCATTTTTAAATAATAATATTGAGCATTATCAATATTATAGAGAGTACTTACCAGAAACACTGACAAGTCAGTTGAGCATTGCACTTGCATATGGCTTCCTAGATATTAATGAGATCATGCGCCAGTTACTTGAACGTTATCATGATAATGAGGAAAATTATGAGGCCTTTATTCGTGAACTATTATTCAGGGAATTTTATTATGTTTTAATGGTTTATTATCCAGAAACGGCACATACATCATTTAATGATAAGTATAAACATATAACTTGGTCAGAAAATCAATCAGATTTTAATGCATGGAAAGAGGGACGAACAGGATATCCAATTATCGATGCTGCGATGCATGAGTTAAAACAAACAGGTTTTATGCACAATCGAATGCGTATGGTAACGGCTCAATTTCTAACTAAAGAGTTATTTATAGATTGGACATGGGGAGAAAATTATTTTAAAAATTTATTGATAGATTATGACGCTGCTTCTAATGTGCATGGATGGCAATGGTCAGCATCTACTGGTACAGATGCCGTGCCATACTTTAGAATGTTTAATCCGATTCGTCAAAGTGAGCGGTTTGATAAAAAAGGTTTATACATTAAAACATACTTGCCCAAATGGGCTAATGTACCTGCCAGCTATGTTCATGAACCGTGGAAACATGCGCAAACACTAAAAGATTATGGCATAGATTTAGGAACAAACTATCCGTGGCCTATCGTTGATCATCAACAAGCCAGAGCCCACGTGATGGAACAGTTTAAAAAACAAGCAGACAAATAACAACCATATAACCCGGGGCCCCATCAAAGAGTAATGCGCCAAGCATTACCATTAATGGGAGGATACATTGTCCACTTTTTCTATTTCTAAGCAATTAAAAATAAACATATATATAGCATTATAAATTCAAAAAATGTGGCAATATATAGATATTTCAACCGTAATTTAGTACGGTATGGGACTTCCCAATGTGGATATCGGCGTTCAAAATAGCATAATTGCATTAAGAATACACCAATGCCAAATGGAAGGCAGGTTAACAGCAAACTTAATGACAGTTTAAATCCGATTGAATGAAAGAAATGGCCAACGATTAGTTGCAAAATAATAATGCTAATTATTAAAAGAATGATATTAAAACTCATTGTGTATGACGCACTCCTTTCGCAAATATAAATAAAGTAGCTTGTAACACAACCATTAATAAGATGAAGATGAGTGATTTACCACTAAGTGAGCTCACTACATTTTCTATAATTTTAAAAGGTTGGTTAATCAGAAAAACGGAATGAAAGCGTAAGAAACGTCCGATATATATTCCTAATCCACTCAGAAACATGACTACAGCCACAAGGATAATATTTATCCATTGGTGAGAAGTAAAGTAATACAATTCCAAATAAATTAAGGTCATACAATAGAGTGCGAAGAAGACACCTAATAATAAATAGGTGAAGAAAATCCATTCCATTAAATTTAATGTTAAATAAAAGTTAAAGGTAAATTGATTAAGGTGAATTAAATCAGTCACCATATAAAAGGTATTTGGTACCATGAGTAAGAAAATTAAGCTAAAAATAATAAATAATGGCCATTCAATTACTTTTTTCGGTTTGAACAGCTTTAATAGTAAACATAATTCAAAAGGAATATATGCTAAAAATATATTGAGTGTCATAAACTCAAATATACGTGATTCAAATAATGAAATTACAATCAAGATTATAAAATAAATTCTGGCAATATACCGTCCCTGCATAATATACACTACTTTCGTATCAAACTTATCGTTCATTAAAATAATTGTATAGGTTAATAATCATACAGCTTTCATGCTAAATTTATCAAATTAAAAGGAGTTTTCAAATTAAATATTTATGTCGATTATTAACGGTATGTAATAAGTTTTAAAACACCGTTATTGCGAAAAAACATTTATTTGGTATAGAATGTCATAATATTGAATTTTTAATTTTTAGGGAAATGAAAATGTAGGGTAAAAATTAAATTAGTACAAAAGAGGTGAAGTGATTGAAAAAGCAATTATTCATATTATATTTTAATATTTTTCTAATTTTTGTTGGTATTGGCCTTGTCATCCCAGTATTACCTGTTTATTTGGAAGATTTAGGTTTAAAGGGACGTGATTTAGGAGTTCTAGTTGCTGCCTTTGCACTTGCGCAAATGGTTATATCTCCTGCTGGGGGCGCTATGGCTGATAAATTAGGAAAAAAATTAATAATCTGTATTGGCCTTATTTTATTTGCAGTTTCTGAGTTTTTATTTGCTGTTGGACATACTTTTGTCACGCTTATCATTTCAAGAATACTTGGTGGTTTCAGTGCTGGAATGGTCATGCCAGGAGTGAATGGTTTAATTGCAGATATTTCACCTTCAAAAGATAAAGCGCGTAACTTTGGCTATATGTCGGCTATTATTAATTCTGGCTTTATTCTTGGGCCTGGATTAGGTGGATTTCTAGCTGAATTCTCACATCGCTTGCCATTTTATTTTGCCGGAAGTTTAGGCATTATTGCTTTTATAATGTCATTCATTTTAATTCATAGTCCAAAACAACAAACAACAGACGGGTTCCATCATACATTACAACCTGAAGTATTTACTAAAATTGATTGGAAAGTCTTTTTAACTCCTATTTTATTAACGTTGATTTTAGCGTTTGGCTTATCATCTTTTGAAACGTTATTTTCTTTATACACATCATATAAAGCACATTACACACCAGCTGATATTTCTATTGCGATTGTGGGTGGAGGAATATTTGGCGCTATCTTCCAAATCTTTTTCTTTGATAAATTTATATCATATATGTCTGAATTAACTTTTATAGTTTGGGCACTTTTATATTCAGCAATTGTCTTATTTACATTAATCTTGGCAAACGGTTATTGGACCATTATGATTATTAGTTTTATTGTTTTCATTGGTTTTGACTTAATTCGTCCTGCTATTACAAATTATTTTTCTAATATTGCAGGAAATCGTCAAGGTTTTGCTGGAGGATTAAATTCAACTTTTACAAGTATGGGTAATTTTGTCGGACCACTTGTTGCTGGTGCATTGTTTGATATAAATATTGAGTATCCATTATACATGGCTATTGCAGTAATGGTATTGGGTATTGTTCTAATTTTTATAGAAAAAGGCTTGCGCAAACATTTATCAAAAGCTCAATAAAAACAATCTTTAACTTAATAGATGAATTAAAAAATGTTTAACAGTCTGGAACATAAATTCCAAAACAATAGGGCGCGGGACAGAATTCATAATGAATTCGAAGTTCCGCCCCGGCAAGGTTGGCTAGGATTGAAAAAAGCTTGCTATCATCCTATTTTTTCAATCCAGTCAACTACTGCCAATATAGAACTCAGAGCCTAAAATATAATTATTTCCCAGACTGTTTTTATATACAATAGTTTGTATGATTGGATCACTTGCTTAGAGGATAGCTTTAGTCATCCTAGCTCACTTTGTTAGGAAAAACTGGTTTAGTCAGGGATCGCCTCAACTTGCATTACTTGGTGAATTTCTTGTCGGAATTCTCTTTGTTGGGGCCCCAGCTTATCTTGTTCTCTAAAGTGTCTTGTCTTCAATACGTAATAACATGTGATTTTACATTGAAGTTCTTTTAATAAATAAGGCACTTTCGCATCATTATAGTAGACTTCACTAGATTAAATGAACCATGCGCTTTAAGTGTTTCATCATTAAAGTAAGTTAGACATTAGATTTAGGTTACAATACATAGTGATTTTGTAACATTTGCATCCTTTGAATGATGATTATGTTACAAAGATTACAGTTGGTTTAAATTGTATTATACACAATATATTTTGCGGCTTTTTATGTTAAGATGAATAAAAATTAAGTGAAGAAATGTGGGTAAGGAGATGAAACTGAAGAATCTTTTTTTAAGTGCTATCGCAGTGTTGTTAACGATATGTTTGTTATTTCTATTGTTTATTGCTACAAATGAACAAGCTTTGGCTAAAGTCCATCAAACAATATCAACATTTTCAAAGATAAATAAAGTATCAGCTATTGAAAATGTAGTTAAAGTGAACCATCTTACAGCACATGCATCTGAAAGAACTAATAAACAACAGACACAAAGTTTAACGATAGAAGCTAACCAGCCACACAAATATACAGATCAAGAATGCAAAGTGATTGCTTCTAACTATGCGCAACAAAAGCAACAAGTTGAATCACATATGACGAAGATTGAAGAGACAAGTCGAGATGTGACTTATTCTGGTACACAACACGATAACAATATTAAAATTAACAAAAATGGCAAAGTAGAAAACGATAAGAATACACATTAGCACCGGATGATTGAGATAATCGAAGGTGTTTTTGTTTTGTTTGTATTTGAATCATTGTGCTTACTCAGCGTAAAATAAATTTGAATGAAGACAATGAGGTGACACGAATAATGAAGAAGAAAAAAGCAACTAAAACAAATGCAATGCGTATGTTGGATCAAGCAGGTGTAGATTATAAAGTGAATACGTATGAAATTGGTGAAGAACATGTTGACGGTGTCCATATTGCACAACTTGTTCATGCGCCCGTTGAACAAGTATATAAAACACTGGTCCTAGAAAATGCGAATCACGATCATTTTGTATTTGTCATACCGGTTGATACTACACTGGACTTAAAACAGGCAGCACATGTAGTTCAAGAAAAGAAATTAAATTTAATGCCACTTGAACAGTTAAAAAAAGTTACAGGATATATTCGTGGTGGTTGTTCACCTATAGGCATGAAACATTTATTCCCAACGACTATAGATGAGTCAGCACTGCAACAAGAATCGATATACGTTAGTGGCGGGCATCGAGGTGCTCAAATTATTGTAGGTGTCAAAGATTTAATAAACCTTACGAAAGCCAAAACCGCTAATATCATTCAGCATGGATAATTTCAACAGCATAGTGAAAAGACACTTAGACCAAGATTACGAAATAAATTTAAATGAATAATAGTATTAAACTTCTTACGAACTGCTAAGTGCTTCAAAAGCATTTTGCGGTTTTTATTTTGATGTGTGAACATATTATTAAAAAATGGTTTTTGTGACAAAACTGCGAATTGTGATTGTTTTTGACAGTTTTTGATAACTTTTGATTGAAAAATGTAAGCGCGAACATTATAATGTGAAGTGAAATGAGGTGAGGCAATGATAACTGAAAAACGATATGATTTAATCCTCCAAGAATTGAATAAGAAAGACTTTTTATCACTCCAAGAACTAATAAATCGTATTGGATGTAGTGCTTCGACAATAAGACGTGATTTATCGAAACTACAACAGATGGGCAAACTTCAACGGGTTCATGGTGGTGCAACCATTGTACATAACAGGGTGTTGGAACCAATATTGTCAGATAAGCTTGCAACGAATTTAACAGAGAAAAAAGAAATTGCACAGTATGCTGCAGCTTTGATTCAAGATCGAGAATACATTTTCTTAGATGCGGGATCTTCAACGATAGAAATGATTCCATTCATTACAGCGAAAGACATTGTTGTAGTTACAAATGGTTTAACGCATGTTGAAAAGTTGTTAGCAAAAGGTATCAAAACGCTTATGGTTGGTGGAGAAGTTAAAGATACAACATTAGCTACGGTGGGTGCCTCAGCATTAGAGATAGTTAGACGCTATTGTTTTGATAAAGCATTTTTAGGCATGAATGGTATTGATTTAAAGCATGGATTAACAACTCCAGACGAAAAAGAAGCATTAATCAAAGAAATGGCAATGCAACGTTCAAATGAGTCATTTGTCTTGGTAGACCATTCGAAGTTTAAACAAGTCTATTTTGCAAGGATTAATGACGATGATGCAGATGTGACCATTTTAACGTCAAAAGAAGCGTTAACAGAACCATCATTGGCACAATTCCAAGAACGTTATCATATTTTAGGAGGTTTGTCATGATTTATACGGTTACTTTTAATCCCTCTATAGATTACATTATGTTTACTGATGGATTTGAATTAAGTGGACTAAATAGAGCGACGACAACACATAAATTTGCTGGGGGTAAAGGTATTAATGTTTCTAGAGTGCTAAGCACATTAGAAATACCTTCAACGGCGTTAGGTTTTACTGGTGGATTTCCAGGTGAATTTATAAAAGATACGCTCGCAGCTAATGAGATTTATACGGATTTTATTACTGTAGATGAAGATACACGTATTAACGTTAAATTGAAATCTGGTCAAGAAACTGAAATAAATGCACCAGGTCCCAATATTAGTAAACAACAATTCGAAGCATTGCTTAATCAAATTAAGCGAACAACGTCAGAAGATGTTGTTGTTATAGCTGGTAGTGTGCCGCAAAGTATTCCAAGTGATGCCTATGCACAAATTGCACGAATTACTCAAGAAACAGGTGCACAGCTTGTTGTAGATGCTGAAAAGGATTTGGTTAATACGATACTACCATTTCAACCTTTATTTATTAAACCAAATAAATATGAGCTTGAAGAGATGTTTGATATCACGATTCAAAATGATATGGATGTCGTTTATTATGGTCGTAAAATATTAGAACAAGGTGCTCAGTCAGTAATCATAACATTGGGTGGCGATGGTGCTATATATATCGATCAACAGCAAAGTATTAAGGCACAAAACCCTCAAGGTAAGGTTATTAATACGGTAGGTTCTGGAGATAGTACAGTAGCTGGTATGGTAGCTGGTTTAACTTCAGGATTGTCAATTCAAGAAGCATTTAAACAAGCCGTTGCAGCAGGAACTGCTACAGCATTTAATGATGACTTAGCCACACGAGATGATATAGAAAAAATTAAAGATCAAGTTACAATGACAGTACTTGATGGGGAGTGATATTGATGAGAATTACAGAGCTACTTACTAAAGAAACAATAGCTATGGATTTAACTGCTACTGATAAAAATGGTGTGATTGATGAACTCGTCAATCAATTAAATATTGCAGGAAAATTAAATAATGTAACGGCTTTTAAAGAAGCGATTCATAATCGTGAAGCTCAAAGTACAACAGGTATAGGAGAAGGTATTGCTATCCCACATGCCAAAGTAGCAGCAGTTAATGCACCAGCGATTGCTTTTGGTAAATCTAAAGCAGGCGTTGATTACCAAAGTTTAGATATGCAACCAGCCCACTTATTCTTTATGATTGCAGCTCCTGAAGGCGGTGCTCAAACACATTTAGATGCACTAGCTAAATTGTCAGGAATCTTAATGGATGAGCAAGTGAGAGCACGTTTGCTAGATGCAACTTCACCTGAAGAAGTACTCCGAATTATTGATGCTGCTGATGATGAAGCAACAAAAGAAGAAGAAAAAGAAGCTCAAGAACAAGAAGCAGCAGAGGCAAATTCATCAGTTGATTCAACTGAACCATATGTTTTGGCTGTCACAGCTTGTCCAACAGGTATCGCACATACCTACATGGCACGAGATGCTTTGAAAAAACAAGCAGAACAAATGGGGATAAAAATAAAGGTTGAAACGAATGGTTCAAGTGGTATTAAAAATAAATTAACCCAACAAGATATTGACCGTGCAACAGGTATTATTGTTGCAGCTGATGTTCATGTAGAAACTGACCGTTTTGATGGTAAAAATGTGGTAGAAGTACCGGTTGCGGATGGCATTAAACGCCCAGAAGAATTGATAAACACCGCACTTGATACGAGTCGCAAACCTTTTATTGCACGTGGCGATAGTCAACATGGAAATGCGAGTGAACAAAATGAAAAACAAAGTTTTGGGAAAGCATTCTATAAGCACTTAATGAATGGTGTATCTAATATGTTACCACTTGTTATTGCGGGCGGTATTTTAATGGCCATTGTATTTCTATTTGGTGCTAACTCATTTAAACCTGATAGCTCAGAATATAATGCTTTTGCTGAACAACTTTGGAACATTGGTAATAAAAGTGCCTTTCAATTAATTATTCCGATATTATCTGGATTTATTGCACGTAGTATTTCGGATAAACCAGGCTTTGCTGCTGGTTTAGTCGGTGGTATGCTTGCAGTTACAGGTAGTTCAGGATTTATCGGTGGTATCATTGCTGGTTTCTTAGCCGGTTACTTAACTCAAGGTATTAAATATATGACGCGTAAATTACCACAAGCACTAGAAGGTTTAAAACCAACTTTAATTTATCCGCTCATAAGTGTGACAATTACAGGCTTGCTTATGGTATACGTATTTAACCCACCTGCAGCTTGGTTGAATAAATTATTACTTGATGGTTTAAACAGTTTATCAGGTGCGAATATTATGTTACTTGGCTTGGTTATTGGTGCTATGATGGCCATCGACATGGGTGGTCCATTCAACAAAGCAGCTTATGTCTTTTCAACTGCGGCATTATTTGAGGGTAACACTGCACCTATAACTGCAGCAATGATTGGTGGAATGATTCCACCGTTAGCAATTGCAACTGCGATGATTATTTTCAAACGTAAATTTACGAAAGAACAACGTGGTTCAATCATACCAAACTATGTTATGGGTCTCTCCTTCATTACAGAAGGTGCAATTCCGTTTGCAGCTGCAGACCCATTGCGTGTGATTCCTTCAATGATGGTAGGGTCAGGAGTCGGTAGTGCCATTGCATTAGGATTAGGTTCAAGCATTGGTGCACCGCATGGTGGTATTATCGTTATTTTTGCAACAGATTATCATCATCTTGTGCAAACATTTATCGCTTTAATTATTGGTACGATTGTGTCAGCTTTAATGTATGGTTTCCTCAAACCTAAATTAAGAGAACATGAAATCGAAGCATCTAAGGCAATGGATGAATAAGTGACCTTCTCATGAAGTTGGAGAAGTTAATATCAAGATAATAACTATAAATGAATTTATACTGAATCCCAAAGGTGGTATTTTTGTTTAGTATATGCATTAAGTGTCTGGACATCATTGCCGGGGCGGGACTACGAATTTATTATGAATTCGTAGTCCCGCTCTCTTTTAATTATGAATGGATTTTTATTAAAATTTGTATAATAATGTACTGCTTTTGCCAATGACTGTTAAATACTTTACATAAAAGTATTTTTGCGTTAATAAACCAAAGAAAGGATCTATTTTCCAATCATGTTCGAATAAATATACCACAAAAACGCAAAAATATTTAGTAAAATAGAAACGTATGATAATGTATAGAAGATTGTAACTTGATGTTTTTGTTAAACATGATATTAAAATGAACGAAATGCCACTATTCGCAATTATATTATGATAAAATAAGAGTAATACAATTTTTTATGGGGGTGTCACAATGGGAAGGATTTAACTTGTAGTATTAATGTCATGAAACCAAGTGAATTCATAATCTTGTTTCCCAATGGGACATATATTTTGGAGGTGAATCCCTAGATATAGGGAGATTAATTGGAAACTGCGACCATAATAAATTTAGTTATATTTTTTCTTTTAATAGCATTAACAACTGTATTCGTTGGCTCAGAATTTGCCTTAGTAAAGGTGCGTGCAACTCGGATAGAACAACTTGCTGATGAAGGTAACGGTAACGCAAAAATTGTTAAACGTATGATCGCCAACTTAGATTACTATTTATCAGCATGCCAATTAGGTATAACTGTAACATCTTTAGGTTTAGGGTGGTTAGGAGAACCTACCTTTGACAAATTGTTACATCCATTGTTTGAGTTGTTACATTTACCTGATGCTTTAACAACAACAATTTCCTTTGTTATCGCGTTTATCATTGTTACTTATTTACACGTTGTTTTAGGTGAATTGGCACCTAAATCGCTGGCTATTCAACATACCGAAAAACTAGCGCTAGTATACTCTAGACCGTTATATTACTTTGGTAACGTCATGAAACCATTGATTTGGTTGATGAATGGCTCCGCTAGAGTGATTATCCGCATTTTCGGTGTAGATCCTGATGCACATAGCGATGCGATGTCTGAAGAGGAAATTAAAATTATTATTAACAATAGTTATAATGGTGGAGAAATTAATCAAACAGAATTAAATTATATGCAGAATATTTTTTCTTTTGACGAACGAAATGCTAAAGATATCATGGTTCCACGAACTCAAATGGTAACGTTAAATGAACCATTTAATGTTGATGAACTCTTGGACACCATAAAGGAATATCAATTCACACGTTATCCTATAACAGAAGATGGTGACAAAGACCATATCAAAGGATTTATTAACGTTAAAGAATTCTTAACTGAATATGCCTCTGGTAAACCTATTAAAATTGCAAACTATATTCATGAATTGCCAATGATTTCTGAAACAACAAGAATTAGTGATGCATTAATTCGCATGCAACGTGAGCATGTGCATATCAGTTTAATCATTGATGAATATGGTGGTACAGCTGGTATTTTAACAATGGAAGATATCTTAGAAGAAATCGTTGGAGAAATTCGTGATGAATTTGATGATGATGAAGTTAACGATATTATTAAATTAGATGACCATACGTATCAAATTAATGGTCGAGTATTATTAGATGATTTAAATGAAAAGTTTGATATTCAATTTGCTGACTCAGAAGATATTGATACGATAGGTGGTTGGCTACAAGCTCAAAACACTAACCTTCAGAAAGATGATTATGTTGATACAACTTATGATCGTTGGTATATTTCTGAAGTTGAAAATCATCAAATTATTTGGGTTATTTTAAAATATGAATATCTTGAAAACAGACCAACCATTAGCGAAGAAGATGAAGATGAGTCTCATGCAAAAGATTAAAGCATAGCATATGGGGTGACTTATTTATTGGAGTGGGAAAGCACAGTCATAATTGACTTTGATTCCTGCTCTTTTTTATATGGCATGATGGTTAAGTTAACGTTGTTAAGAAAATTTTTCACTGTTAAATTGAGTATGTTTTATTTGTATTATAATCTGTACTTACGATAAGCTTAACTCAACAATAGGCAACTTAAAAGGGGAGACTTTAGATGAATGATACGCAATTATTAAATAATGGCTATCCTATGCCCAAAGTAGGTTTTGGTGTTTATAAAATCACTGATGAAGATATGCCGAAAGTCATTCAACAAGCTATAGAAACCGGCTATCGTGCATTTGATACTGCATATTTTTATGGCAATGAGGCATCATTAGGACAGGCTTTAAAGAATAGTGGTGTGCCACGTGAAGAATTGTTTATCACGTCTAAGGTATGGAATGATCATCAAGGTTATGAACAGACGAAAGCCTATTTCCAACGTTCTTTAGATAACATGGGTCTTGATTATTTTGATTTATTCTTGATTCATTGGACATGTGAACAGAATGGACGATATATTGAAACATATAAAGCACTAGAGGATTTATATCATGAAGGTAAAGTAAAAGCGATTGGCGTATGTAATTTTAAAATTCATCACTTGGAAAAATTAATGCAAGAAACCAATATCGTTCCACAAATTAACCAAATTGAATTGCATCCTTACTTTAATCAACAGGATGTTCAAGACTTTTGCGATAAACACGATATTACTGTAACGGCATGGATGCCATTAATGCGCAATCGCGGATTATTAGATGATTCAACAATTCAACATATTGCCCAACAACACGACAAGACACCGGCTCAAATCGTGTTGCGTTGGCACTTAGCACATAATCGTATCATTATACCTAAGTCTCAGACACCTTCACGAATTAAAGAAAATTTCGATTTATTTAATTTTAATTTGGAATTAGCTGAAATTGCAGAAATTGATAGTTTGAATCGCAATGCAAGACAAGGGAAAGATCCTGATGATGTTAGCATTGGCGATTTAAAATAGTACAAATGATAAGCCTACTTAAAAAAATAAAATAGCTTTAAAAACTAGTTCGCTTGCAACTTTATTAATTTTTTGTAAAATTAAAGAACGATACTAGCGCGTTTTATGAATAAATTGATAAAATAGTATTAAGAAATAAGTAAAGGAAGTAATCGGATGAAAATCAGAGTCATTGTCCCCTGTTATAACGAAGGAGAAGTCGTATTAAAAACATATGAGCGATTGACTGAAATTATGTTGAAAGACAGTAACGAAAAAAATTATGACTATGATTTATTATTTATTGATGATGGTAGCAAAGATAGTACGATTCAACACATACAGCAATTGTCGTTAGAAGATAAACACGTAAAGTTTATTTCATTTAGTAGGAATTTTGGTAAAGAATCAGCGATGATTGCAGGTTTTCACCATAGTGTTGATGTAGACGCTGTCATTATGATAGATGGTGATTTACAGCATCCTCCTGAATTTATACCCAATATGATTGATGGTTATCTAGAGGGTTATGATCAAGTCATTGCCCAACGTGATAGAGAAGGCGAACAGCTATCACGTAAAATAGTGACAAAGATGTATTATAAATTGATTAATGCATTTGTTGAAGATGTCCAGTTTGTCGATGGGGTAGGAGATTTTAGATTGTTGAGTCAACGAGCTGTGTGTGCAATTGCTGAGTTGCAAGAGAACAATCGTTTTTCAAAAGGATTATTTGCTTGGATTGGTTATAATACAAAAGTCTTTTCATATAAAAATGTAGAACGTGAAGCGGGACAATCAAAGTGGAATTTTAGAAAGTTATTTAATTATGGTATTGATGGTTTAATTTCATTTAATAGTAAGCCATTACGGACAATGATTTATTTTGGATTATTTATTTTTGCAATTAGCCTTATCTATATTATTTATTTGTCTATAGGCATTATCGTAAATGGCATTAGTAATCCAGGTTATTTCACGACGATAGCTGCTATTTTGTTACTTGGTGGTATTCAGCTTATCTCTATAGGTGTTGTCGGAGAATATATCGGACGGATTTATTATGAAGTGAAGCAAAGACCTAAGTACATTGTACAAGCTTCGAATTTAACCTATGAAAATGGTCATAGTCCCAATGCATATCAATGTAATATAAACCATGAGCATACCGTGAAAGATAAAGAAAAAGAGCATATATAATAAATAACCGAAACACGCCGACAAGTGTGTTCCGGTTATTTTAATAATGTTGAAATACTTTTTGCCAAATAATAAATGCTATAAATAATACATAGATTCCTAAAAATATGTACCAGAATGGTGTTAACATCATCATAACAACAAATGATAATGCAATAATAATTGTTCCTATCATGATAGGGGCTTGTATTCGTTTGAATAATGGCAAGCGATTGCGTTCGGTTGATTTAAATGTACCCGTAAATAAAATGATTGCCCCAATTAGAAAAATAGCTGGTGACAGATAAGGAATGGACATATAGACAGATTGGTCGCTCGAAATATCCATAATAAATGCTGATAAGCTTAAAATAATCGCAAATATGCTGGCAAGAAATTTTTGGTTATTAATTACAAAAGGATGTACCTTATAATTAACATACAGTTGCAGTAATAACCATATGATTAGTAATGCAGTGGTATAAGTTGAAATAAAATTATACTTTTGAATAATAAACATATTTATTGTTGTGTTAATGACAATCGCTAATAGTAGAGAACTAAATTTAAGTTGTTTATATTGCTGCCTATATAAATCAAACCCAACGATAGCCAAAACTACAGCAATGTTTAATAGTACGTATATAATCATGATGAACTCCTATCGCAAATACTTCATTGCCATATTATAGCAATTTAACACAACTTAATCATTTCATAACACTTACAAAACATTTTATAGCGATAAATTTAAACACCTTTTTTGTTGCTCCATAATAATGTATGAAGTTGTGGTAAGACATAAGCGCGATTCATATCATTGCTATGCATTACTTTTTCAACCAATTGTTCATATCGTGACAATAGTTTTTCAGTGTGATTTGCTACGTCATCTGCTAAGTATGGGTTGCCTACTTGCAAATAGAAAGGTATGTCTGGATAACGATGATGAATCATTTTGGCAAAAGCATAATCTTCATCATCAAAAACAACCACTTTCAAATTTAAGGATTGTGGCACACATTGTGCAATGACTTGATCTAAAACTTCTAAATTAGGTGTCATTGAAGAGCTAGGTGGTTTAGGACTTATCGTCAAATCATTAATCTGTGTCATCCAAGGTTGGAATTTACTACCTTGTGTTTCTAAAGCAGTTGCGATATGCTCAGTTTCAAATAAATCGACAAGATCTTGTATACCTTTAATTAATGCAGGATTACCTCCTGATATCGTTACATGATCAAAACAATCGCCACCAATTTCAATTAATTTTTCATAAATTTCTGTTGCGCTCATTAATTGAATTTGATCTTTTGCACTGCCATCCCAGGTAAATGCGGAATCGCACCAACTACAGCGATAATCACATCCAGCAGTTCGAACAAACATCGTTTTACGTCCAATGACACGGCCTTCACCTTGAATTGTGGGGCCAAAAATTTCTAATACAGGTATTTTAGCAGCCATTAATGTTGCACCTTCGGACGATAAACAACATAACTTGTTGGTGTTTCTCTTAAGTAGACTTGAACACAATGTGGACGATTTGTATATTGCATCAGATGATTTTCAATCATGTTATATATTGTCTGTGCCACAATTTCAGTAGAGGGACTTTGATCTTTAAAGTGTGGCAAATCATTCAATAAATAATGATCAAATTGATCGTGAATCAATGCTTTTAACTCTTGGAAATTGATAAGGAAACCATTATGATCAAGCGTGTCACCCGCAATTGTTAAATTTACGAAATACGTATGTCCATGAGTGCGTACGCATTTTCCAGCATCTTTACATGGTATAAAATGTGCTGCAGAAAAATTAAAGTCTTTATTGAGTTCGAATTGGTAAGGATGTGAGACAGACGGGTAAATTTGTTGTAACATATTATTTCGCTCCTTTAGAATTAAGATATTGTTGTAAACCACGTGCTCTTAAGTGACAAGCTGGACATTCTCCGCAGCCATCACCAATGATGCCGTTATAGCATGTTAATGTTTGATGACGGATATAGTCTAAGACACCAAGTTCATCACTTAGCGCCCATGTTTGAGCTTTGTTTAGCCACATGAGAGGTGTATGAATAACAAAATCTTTATCCATAGCTAAACTTAGTGTCACATTCATTGATTTAATAAAGTTATCTCTGCAATCTGGGTAGCCAGAGAAATCTGTTTCACATACACCAGTGATAATATGTTTGGCGTTGAGTTGGTAAGCAAGGGCACCTGCAAATGATAAAAACAATAGATTACGTGCAGGTACGAATGTATTAGGCATACCGTCATCGTTGGTTTCGATTTTCATATCGTGTTGCGTTAATGCGTTTGGCGTTAATTGTGATAATAGCGACATATCAAGAATGTGATGTGCTAGTCCTTGTTCATGCGCTATGCTTTTGGCTACTTCAATTTCAGTATTATGACGCTGTCCATAATTGAACGTAACAAGTTCGACTTCGTCAAAGTGCTTTTTAGCATAAAATAAGCATGTAGTACTATCTTGACCACCGCTAAATACGACTATGGCTTTGTTATTGTTTAAAGTTGTTTCAGTCATTGTCCATCTCTCCAATTTAAGTGCGTTGAGGGTAATGCAACCTATTTTTAGACATAAAAAAAGCTATCTCTATAAAAAAGATAGACCACAGAATAAGTAAATGCATATGATGATAAGTTACTTTAAATATTGATTGAAACATTCGGTGTCTAGTTTTTTATAGAGGGTTTCGGCTAGGAACCTCTGATTATTTATTTTGAATACGCTAGCTAGAATAATACAGAAACTATGTAAAATCAAGAAATATTTTGGGATAATAGAAACGTAACCCCTTACATATATATTATAATAAAGTGGTAATTTTTACGAATGAAACTAAAGAAGGTAAGCATAAAATGATATTAGTCATAGATAATAACGACTCATTTACATATAATTTGATAGATTACTTTAAAACAGTTACTGATATAGAAATCATTGTTTATCGTATCAATCAAGTCACAATACAATCATTACAACAGCTTAATCCGTCAGCGCTAGTTATTTCCCCAGGCCCGGGTAAGCCTAGTGATTATCCGATAATCGCACAGATTATTGCAGCATTTAAAAAGCGTATTCCCATATTAGGTGTTTGCTTAGGATTTCAATGCATTTACGATTATTTTGGGGGCCGTATTATTCATGGTAAACGACCTGTACACGGCCACACAACAAAGCTTAATCATAATAATAAAGGTATTTTTGCTCAACTGCCACAACATTTTGAAGTGATGCGTTACCATTCTTTGATTGCAGAGCGTCAATCACTGCCGGCACAACTTGAAATTAGTGCTGAAAATGATGAAGGTATTATTATGGCAGTTCAGCATCGACAATGGCCTATTTATGCGGTGCAATATCATCCTGAATCAATTCTCAGTGAACATGGTCATGCACAAATTGAGCTGTTTATTAAAACTTTGGGGGTGAATCAGTGTGACAATACAATTTAATTATAGATATTATTTAGACGATTCACGCTACGAAACGCACCAACTTAAACTCACAGAAAGGTTAGGGCAATATCTAGCATATGAGATGAAAGATGTGGGAGACGTTATCAATTTTGCAGAACAACAGCAGAAAGAAGGGAAATATGTGGCGCTTTATATGACGTATGAAGCGGCACAATACTTTAATCCTGACATGGCTGTGCATCCAACTGCAGACGATGCAATATTAGCAGCGGCTTATAGTTATCAATCGGCACAGCCCATACAACAAGAGACGTCAATAAAGCATTATAATAATAAGCCACAACACCAGTTTGCCTTTCAAGTAAAAGAGGCAACTATGATTCAACATATCAAAGCAGTACAAGCAGCAATTATTGATGGCGAAACTTACCAGGTAAACTATACAACAAGAGTGAGTTCGCCAGTACAAATGCCAATTAAAGACCTGTATGATAAATTAACGCAAACTAAAAATGGCAATTACACCATGTTAATGGATACTGAAGACGTACAAGTCGCTTCTATTTCACCCGAATTATTCTTTCAGAAAGGGCCATTTGATGGTCAAGATAATGTAGTTGTGAGTAAGCCTATGAAAGGCACCATGCCAAGGTCAGATGTCAAACAGCAAGATCAATATAATTATAAATATTTACAACAATCATTAAAGGATAGAGCAGAAAATGTCATGATTGTTGATTTATTGAGAAATGATATTGCTAGAATTGCACGAAAAGGTACGGTACATGTGTATCGTCCGTTTTTTATTGAAACTTATGCCACTGTATATCAAATGACAAGTATGGTTGCAGGTCAACTCTCAAATGCAACATTACCATTAGCAACGTTATTTCATGCGCTATTTCCTTGTGGTTCCATAACAGGTGCACCTAAATTAAACACGATGTCATATATTCACAAATTAGAAGACCAACCGCGTTATATTTACTGTGGTACGCTTGGCATATTGATGCCAGATGACAAGATGATTTTTAATGTGCCTATTCGCACAATTGAATATCGTGATAATAAAGCGATATACGGTGTCGGCGCGGGTATTACTATTGATTCTGATCCTGAAAATGAAGTGCAAGAATTTCGTGATAAAGCTAAAATTTTGGAGATGCTATAAATGAAAATATTTGAGACTATGCGGATAGAGCAAGGCGTAATCCCTCGTGTTTATTATCATACAAAACGTATACGTTCTTCTAGTGCAGCTTTAGGATTTTTATTTAACGAAACAGCATGGGAGTCGAAACTTAGTAGCATTCAAGCCACTTATAATCAAGGTATCTATAGACTCAAAATAGAGCTAAGTAAAGATGGCACATTTGAAATTAAAGTTGAACCATTAATGTACAAACCCTATTTCACAGCTAAATTACAGTCGATTGACAATGCGACAGAGACGTCGTTACTTATTAATAAAACATCACAACGACAACATCTAACACATAATCATACGACCGATTTAATCTTATTATATAACGAATATAAAATATTAGAGTTTGATATTGGTAATATCATGATTGAAGAACAAGGAAAATATTATACGCCAAGCTATCAGCATGATTTTTTACCAGGATGTAAAAGACAAGAGATGATTGATCAGGGGAAGCTTTTCGAAAAGGACTACACCGTGGATATGTTAAAAGAAGGTCTTCAAAAGCAAGAAATCAAAATATATTTAATAAACAGCTTGCGTGAGGTTGCCGATGTATCAATTTATCTATAAAATATAAAGGAATAAAGTATTAAAAATATATTTTAAAAAAGTGGGATAACAATGTTGGTAGTATGGTTGATAAGTATAGTGGTGATTGGGATAATAAGTAAATTCATATTTAATCATTATTATAAAACAGAACGCTTGATACGAGCAAAAGTAATAGCGACCGTGTCAATTTGTTGTCAATGTGTATGTGTATACTATTTCTGTCAGTCGCTTATTCCATATGTAGTGCGCATTATGGATGTTTTTTATCATTAATCAAATAGTTTTGTAGTCAGTGTGCCTGCACAATAATTGTCCGAAATTTACAAGTCTAAAAATATTAGAGGTGTGTTTATGAAAATATATAGCCAAGGAGACCAAGCTATTATAGTGGCTATCCAAAAAGATGTGTCTAAAGATGTAACACAACAATTGTTATTACTGAGAGATTATCTAGTTAAGCAAGACTTACCATTTATTGTTGAGATTGTGCCAACTGAATCTGATATGATGATTGTTTATGATGCCCGCGATATGATTAAACATCATCATATTGAATCCCCCTATCAGCACATGAAACATTTAATAGAACAGATAAGTCAAGCTGATTTAGAACAAACAGCTGCCACACAAACGAAACAAATTTGTGACATACCTGTTGTGTATGGTGGTACTTATGGTCCAGATTTAGAACCATTATTACAAGAATATGGGCTTGATTTTGAGACGTTTGTGAATTTACATACATCTGAAGCGTATTTTGTATCAATGATGGGGTATTCACCAGGTTTTCCTTATTTAAGTGGATTAAATGAAAGCTTATATGTAAATCATACGAGTGCAAACAAGAAAAAAGTACCTGCTGGGTCAGTAATTTTAGAAGGTAAAAAGTGTGGCATTGTGACTACAGACACTTACAATGATTGGCTAGTGATAGGGTATACTCCTCTACAATTATTTTATCCTGACCAAGCCGATTTCACATTAATCAAATTAGGAGATTCAGTAACCTTTAAAGCGATTGCTGAAGATGAGATAGAATTAGGAGCATATGAACCATGTCGATTAAAGTTATAAAAGAAGGACTATTTAGTAGTTTTCAAGATTTTGGACGTCGCGGATACGAGCATGATGGCGTTATTCCAGGCGGTGCTTTAGATGAGCTTGCCCATGAAATTGCCAATCGACTTGTCGCTAATGATAAGAATGAAGCGACACTAGAAATGACACATAAATTGCCAACACTTCAGTTTACTGAACCGACTTTAATTGCATTAACTGGTAGTAATTTTAAAGCACAGACAGAGCACCTTACCATCACACCTTATAAATTATATTTAATTCAAGCGGGCGACACATTAACATTCAATGAAACAAGCCGTACTTCTCGTGTGTATCTTGCAGTAGGTGGAGGCTTTCAATTAGATGAATGGTTGGGCTCTAGTTCTACCGACTTTAATACGCATATTGGTGGTTTTAAAGGAAGAACACTTCAAGCTGGTGATACGATACAATTAAAAAATAACTACTCACATCGACACACCAAGTTATTTGAAAATTTAGCCGAAAGCAATCAAACCGATTGGGGAATAGACGGATACGCATTATCATTTAACTATATTTCAGATGTCTTTCATGTAATTAAAAATAAAGGGACAGAAGATTTTGATGAAGCTACTGTACAGCGCTTTACATTAGGAGATTATAAAGTTACTAGTAAAGCTAATCGCATGGGAATGTATTTACAAGGAGAAAGTATCAAAGCCTATTACGAGGACATGCCGGCACATCAAAGTGTGAAGCGGGGAACCATTCAAGTTAAACGTGACGGTACGCCTATTATTTTACTTAATGATCATTATACGCTAGGAAGTTATCCTCAAATTGGCACAATTGCAAGTTATCATTTATCTAAATTAGCACAAAAACCACAAGGCGCAAGACTAAAATTTCAATTTATCGATGTTGAAACCGCAGAAAAGAATGTTGTCAAATATAGCCATTGGGTTAATCAAATCTTTCATGCGATTGAGTATCGCATGAAATTAGAAATGTTAAAATAACAGAGGTCAGCCTTTAGGCTGATTAAAACTAAAAGAAAAAAAGTTATAATATGGTATTGTCTTGTAGTTTATGCAGTGATATTATTTTCTTTTTACTTGAAAGATGGTCAAATATACTATATATTTATATATTGAACTATGCACTTTTGTTACAATTCAATTACAATGAATGAAATTTCTTAATAAAATATTAACAAAGTTAATGTTTTAAGTAGGGGATTTTTCGCTTATTCATAACTACAGTAAACAACAACGATACTACTATAGATTTGAACGGTCCATTTACAATCGTTATGATACGTTTTACATATAATGGGGTTAAACGCATCATTGATTAACGTGGGCACTGAAACCAGAGGAACACAACGCAATTTTAAAGAAATATTGAAAGTTGAAACAAGCACGATGCGTCTGTGATAGCACATCGTTTCATCTTTTTCCTAACTTTTTTAGCATGGGATAGTGAAGGCGAACGAAAGATAAAGCGCCTATCGCAAGTAATAGTACAGGTCTTTTAAAGTTGGAATAATTATAAACGGAGGAAACACACATGAGCATACGCAAAAAGAAAATAAGTCTTTTTACGTTTTTTATCTTAACTGTGTTAACAGTAACCCTGAAAACGTATTTTTCATACTATGTTGATTTTTCCTTGGGTGTTAAGGGATTAGTTCAGAATTTAATATTATTAATGAATCCATATAGTTTAGTAGCACTTATTTTAAGTGTCTTCCTATTCTTTAAAGGAAAAAAAGCATATTGGTTTATTTTTATCGCTGGTTTTTTATTAACTTTTTTACTTTATGCCAATGTGGTTTACTTCCGATTCTTTACTGACTTTTTAACATTTAGTACGTTGAATCAAGCTAGTAATGTGGAATCTATGGGGGGCGCAGTAACCGCATCGTTTAAATGGTATGATTTTGTATACTTTATTGATACTTTCATCTATTTATTTATCTTGATTTTCAAAAACAATTGGCTAGATAAACGCGTATTTAGTAAGAAGTTTGTACCTGTTGTGATGGCTGCTTCAGTCGCTTTATTTTTCTTAAACTTAGCATTTGCTGAAACAGACAGACCTGAATTATTAACGCGTACATTTGACCATAAATATTTGGTGAAATATTTAGGACCATATAATTTTACGGTTTATGACGGCGTTAAAACAATTCAAAATAATCAACAGAAAGCTTTAGCATCCGAAGATGATTTAACTAAAGTTTTAAACTATACGAAGCAAAAAAGAACTAAAGCAAATCCTGAGTATTTCGGGGTAGCAAAAAAGAAAAATATAATTAAAATTCATTTAGAAAGTTTCCAAACGTTTTTAATCAATAAAAAGGTAAATGGTAAAGAAGTAACACCATTTTTAAATAAACTATCTTCAGGTAAACAGGATTTCAGATATTATCCAAACTTTTTCCATCAAACAGGACAAGGTAAAACATCTGATTCTGAATTTATGATGGATAACAGTTTATATGGTTTACCACAAGGTTCAGCCTTTTCATTAAAAGGAGACAATACGTATCAATCATTGCCAGCGATTTTAGATCAAAAGCAAGGATATACGTCTAACGTGATGCACGGTGATTACAAAACATTCTGGAATCGTGATCAAATCTATCGACACTTTGGTATTGATAAATTTTACGATGCAACATACTATGATATGTCTGAAGATAATGTCGTGAACTTAGGTTTAAAAGATAAAGAGTTCTTTAAAGAATCAGCAGGTTATCAAAAGAAAATGAAAAAACCATTCTATTCACATCTAATCACATTAACGAACCACTATCCGTTTACTTTAGATGATAAAGATGCTGATATAGATAAACCAAATACGGGAGATTCTACAGTAGATGGCTATATTCAAACGGCACATTATTTAGACCAAGCGTTAGAACAGTATGTTAATGACTTGAAAAAAGAAGGTTTATATGACGACTCTGTTATTATGATTTATGGTGACCATTATGGTATTTCTGAAAATCATAATAATGCAATGGAAAAATTATTAGGTGAACAAATTACACCAGCCAAGTTTACAGACTTAAACCGTACGGGATTCTGGTTAAAAATACCAGGCAAAGAAGGTACAGTTGACAAAACATACGCTGGCCAAATGGACGTTATGCCTACGATTTTACATTTAGTTGGTATTGATACGAAGAACTATATTATGATGGGTACCGACTTGTTATCAAAAGAGCATAAAGATGTGATACCATTTAGAAATGGTGATTTCATTACCCAAAATTATAAATATGTTAATGGTAAAATATATTCTAATAAAGACAACAAACTATTAGAAAAGAAACCAAAAGACTTTGATAAGAATAAACAACAAGTTGAAAAAGACCTTGAAATGAGCGATAGTATTCTGAATGGTGATTTATTCAGATTTTACAACAATCCAGATTTCAAAAAGGTCAATCCAGCTAAATATGAATATAAGACGGGACCAAAAGGCAATCAAAAATAATTGGTTCTATAATAAATCGGACTGGTGATTTAAATCACTAGCCCGATTTTTAAATTTTGAATATAAAAACAGCGCAATTACCTCTATAATTATTAGCGACCAAACAAAAGACAGTCTGAACGAATGAAGTCAGACTGCCTTTTTATTGTATTCTAATTCATATAATATTAACTCAAAGCAACATCTAATATCATCATGATTGTAAAGCCAATCATTAAACTCAATGTTGCTAAATCTGTGTTATTACCTGACTGTGAGTCTGGAATGAGTTCTTCCACGACAACGAATATCATTGCCCCAGCAGCAAATGCTAATGCATAGGGAAGAACTGGTGTCATAACTACTATAAGTGCAGCACCAAGTATAGCAAATATGGGTTCAACCAGTGCAGATGCTTGCCCATAATTAAAGGCTTTCCATTTTGAAGCTCCAGCAGCACGAATAGGCATTGATAAAGCAGCACCTTCTGGAATGTTTTGAATGCCAATGCCTATAGCTAAGCCCAGTGCACCTAGAAAGGTCGCATGTTCATTACTAGAGGCAATACCTCCGAAGGCAACGCCAATTGATAGACCTTCTGGGATGTTGTGCAATGTGATTGCTAAAACGAGCAAAGTATTCTTATTTAATGACGTTTTTACACCTTCACGATAATGACTTTTATCACCAATACGTTGATGTATATGAGGAATAATAGCATCTAGCAACCGAATAAATAAGCCACCTAGTAAAAAGCCAATTGCAGCAGGTAACCAAGGTAATGTAGTACCTTCTTTAAATTCAATCGAAGGTTGTAATAATGACCAGAAACTGGCAGCAATCATGATACCAGCTGCAAATCCTTGCATGGAAGCAAGAACTTTCCCGTTTACTTTATTAAAAATAAATACACCAGCTGCACCTAATGCTGTAAGAAGCCAGGTAATTATTCCAGCGATTAGTGCTTGGAAATAGGATGGTAAGCTTCCAAATAATTCTTCCATAAACGTGACTCCTTGTATCATTTACCTGTAAAAAGGTGTATAATATATAGAACTGAATTAAGCTTATCAAAATCATTTTGAAATTTCGATAGTAAAAGAGGAAATCACGTCATGGAAGCATATAAAATAGAACATCTTAATAAGTCATATGCAGATAAAGTTATTTTCGATGACTTGAGTTTAGCGATTTCAAATCATGAAAAAATTGGATTAGTTGGTATCAATGGTACAGGTAAAAGCACGCTACTCAAAGTAATGGGTGGTATAGATGATGATTTTACTGGAGATATCACACATCCTAATCAATATCGTATTCGGTATTCTTCTCAAAAACAAGATTTAGATGGTAATTTATCGGTGTTTGAAGCCGTGCTCAGTTCAGAGACAAGCACATTACAAATCATTAAACACTATGAACAAGCGGTACAACAATATACAGTTGAACAGACCGACCGAAATTTTCAAGCAATGATGGCTGCACAAGAAGCTATGGATCGACATGAAGCATGGGATTATAATGCGGAGATAAAAACGATTTTATCTAAATTAGGTATTCATGACACGACAAAACAAGTCAGTTCTTTATCAGGTGGACAACAAAAACGTGTCGTGTTAGCTAAAACGTTGATTGAACAACCTGATTTATTATTGTTAGATGAACCAACGAACCATTTGGATTTCGAATCGATTAATTGGTTGATTAATTATGTTAAACAATATCCTTATACCGTATTATTTGTAACGCATGATAGATATTTTTTAAATGAAGTGTCAACACGCATTGTTGAACTTGACCGTGGAAAATTAACGACATACCCTGGAAATTATGAAGACTATATAGCGATGCGTGCCGAAAAAGAAGTAATTGAACAAAAGCAAAATGATAAACAACGTGCGCTTTATAAACAAGAGTTAGCTTGGATGCGTGCAGGAGCAAAAGCACGTTCTACGAAGCAACAAGCACGTATTCATCGCTTCAACGATTTAGAGGCAGATGTAAAGCAGCAACAGACACAAGATAAAGGCGAGTTAAATTTAGCTTATTCTCGTTTAGGCAAACAAGTATATGAGCTTGATAGTCTAACAAAAATAATTAATGGCAGAACGCTATTTCAAGATATAACTCAAATTATACAGAGTGGGCAACGTATTGGTATCGTTGGACCCAATGGTGCAGGAAAGACAACGATGCTCAATATACTTAGCGGCGAAGATCAACAATTTGAGGGAACGTTAAAGATAGGTCAGACTGTTAAGGTGGCTTATTTTAAACAAACTGAAGAAACGTTAAATCGTGATATCCGCATGATTGATTACTTAAGGGAAGAGAGTGAAGTCGCCAAAGAAAAAGATGGAACGACAGTGTCAATCACTCAACTACTTGAGCGATTTCTATTTCCAAGTTCAACACATGGTAAAAAGATTTATAAGTTATCTGGCGGTGAGCAAAAGCGATTATACTTATTGCGCTTGCTTGTGCATCAGCCAAACGTGTTATTACTAGATGAGCCAACAAATGATTTAGATACTGAGACATTGACGATACTTGAAGATTATATTGCTTCGTTTGGCGGTTCAGTAATAACGGTTAGCCATGACCGTTACTTTCTGAATAAGGTTGCTCAGGAATATTGGTTTATTCATGATGGCATGATGGAACGTATTGTTGGTAGTTTTGAAGACTACGAAACATATAAAAAAGAAAAGGATAAACAGCTAGCAATAGAAAAGCAAGCAACCAACACATCAAAAACTCAGATAAAAGAACGTAAAAAAACAGGACTATCGTATAAAGAAAAGCGTGAATACGAGTCATTGATGTCGCGTATAGAAGAGACCGAAATACGCTTGTCAGAAATTGAACAAGAAATGATTGAGGCAAGTGCGGATTACGCTAAAATCAAAGATTTAACTATTGAACAACAACAACTAGAACAGACATATGATGAAGATATAACGAGATGGAGCGAGTTAGAAGAATTAAAAGAGGTATAAGGGGAATGCAGAAATGGAAGCAATATTATCGCATTATTTTGGTTATCAATCTTTTCGACCAGGTCAAAAAGAAATTATAACTAAAATTTTAGCTCATCATAATGTATTAGGTGTATTACCAACAGGCGGGGGAAAATCGATTTGTTATCAAATTCCCGGGCTGAAGTTAGGTGGTACAACTGTTGTTATTAGTCCGCTTATTTCATTGATGAAAGATCAAGTAGATCAACTTAAAGCAATGGGAATTCATGCAGCGTACTTGAACAGTAGTCTAAGTCAAAAGCAACAAAAGCAGATTGAACAGGAGTTGGCTTCTGGTAAAATTCAATTTCTTTACGTGGCACCTGAGCGCTTTGAAAACCAATATTTTTTAAGTATATTGCGTAAGCTGGAGATTCATTTAATTGCATTTGATGAGGCGCATTGTATTTCTAAATGGGGACATGATTTTAGACCGAGTTATCAGAATGTCATTCAAAAAGTAATGACACTACCTCAAGATTTTGTTGTTATTGCGCTTACCGCTACCGCAACAACTGAAGTGCAACGAGATATTATGGATAAACTTTATATTTCTGCAGATAATCGGGTTAAGACAAGTACTAAACGTCGTAATCTTATCTTCAAAGTTAATCCTACGTATCAGCGTCAAAAATTTGTCCTTGATTATGTGCAAGCGCATCGAGATGAAGCAGGTATCATATATTGTTCGACGCGCAAACAAGTTGAAGAACTGCAAGAGGCCATTCAAAGCATTGATCTTGAAGCAGCGATATATCATGCAGGATTGTCAAACAAAGAACGAGAACAAGCACAAAATGATTTTGTTTATGATCGTATTAAAGTTGTTGTAGCAACAAATGCATTTGGTATGGGTATTGATAAGTCTAATGTGAGATATGTGATTCATTATAATATGCCTGGTGATTTAGAATCATACTATCAAGAGGCAGGACGTGCTGGTCGAGATGGGTTAAAAAGTGAATGTATCTTATTATACAGTGAGCGCGATAAAGGTTTACATGAATATTTTATTTCTGTGTCTCAAGCTGATGATGACTACAAAGATAAAATGGGTGAAAAATTAACTAAAATGTTGCAATATACCAAGACTAAAAAATGTCTCGAAGCCACAATTGTGCATTATTTTGAACCCAATGAAAAGTTAGAAGAATGTCAACAATGTAGCAATTGTGTTCAAGAAAATAAAACATATGATATGACCAAAGAAGCCAAAATGATAGTAAGTTGTGTGGCGCGAATGCGACAGCAAGAAAATTATAGTGTCATTATTCAAGTATTAAGAGGAGAGCAAAGCGATTATATTAAATACAATCACTATGATCAGCTATCTACTTATGGCATTATGAAAGCATATACAACGTCAGAATTAAGTCATCTTATTGATGAGTTAAGATTCAAAGGATTTTTAAATGAACATAACGAAATATTGATTTGTGACCAAAGTGTGCAAAGTTTATTAAAGGAAGACGTAACGATATTTACAACGCCATTCAGACAAAAATCTAAAGAAAAGGTTTATATCAATACTGTCGAAGGCGTTGATCGCGCGCTATACAATGAACTTGTTGATGTACGTAAACAATTAAGTAATAAGTTAGGCATTGCACCAGTAAGTATCTTTTCGGATTATACGTTAGAAGAATTTGCTAAACGTAAACCAGCGTCGAAACAAGAAATGATTGCTATAGAAGGTGTAGGTAGTTATAAATTAAAACATTATTGTCCTAACTTTTTAGAACGCATTCAATCTTACAAAGCAAACATATCATAAAAGTAATAGCATACACTTAAAATAAGTAAGATGAGTTTTTGAATGGCAATGGCATTCAAACTCATCTTTTTAATATATAAAAGTAAAATTTTCTAGTATTATCATTAACTTTATGATAAAAGGGAATAACAAAGAAAAATGTACGCGTTGTAATGATGTCTATCTTTTATAAATAATAGACAAAATATTATTAATTTGCGTAATAGAGGTGTAAATGTGATTGAATTTAAAAATGTAACGAAACGTTATGGCCAAAATATTGCGGTTCATGACCTTAGTTTTAAAATCAATGAAGGCGAATTTTTTGTGCTCATTGGTCCTTCAGGTTGTGGGAAGACGACAACGTTAAAAATGATTAATCGACTTATCCCATTAACTGAAGGCTATATTTATTTTAAAGATAAACCAGTAAGTGATTTTCCAGTATATGAAATGAGATGGGACATTGGCTATGTACTACAGCAAATCGCGCTATTTCCCCATATGACAATAAAAGAAAACATTGCACAAGTTCCACAAATGAAAAAATGGAAAGAGAAAGAGATTGACCAGCGCGTAGACGAACTATTAGAAATGGTTGGTTTAGAACCAGATAAATATAAAAATCGCAAGCCTGATGAACTATCTGGTGGACAGCGACAAAGGGTGGGTGTAGTGCGTGCACTGGCAGCAGATCCTCCAGTCATCTTAATGGATGAACCTTTCAGTGCACTTGACCCTATCAGTCGAGAAAAGTTGCAAGACGATTTACTTGCACTCCAAACTAAAATTAACAAAACGATTGTCTTTGTAACACATGATATTCAAGAAGCCATGAAACTTGGTGATCGTATTTGTGTCATGAATCAAGGCCATATTGAACAAATCGATACACCATTAGGATTTAAAACACACCCACAAAGTAAGTTTGTCCAAGAATTTATGGGGAATTATTTACAACAAACATCTGTATCACAACATATTAAGTTGAAAGAATTAGATATCACAACACCGTTAAATGAAATGGCTGCGTCAACAGATTACCCAGTCGTGAGCGCAGACCAGTATATTGATGACTTATTTGATATGTTAAGCAAACATGAGGCATTGTTAGTAGAAAATCATGACACTCATGTTCAGTCACTTCTTACAAGAGAAGATGTCTTTGAATATTTAGCACAAGGGCAAAGAGGTGAAACAGCATGAATGAGTTTATTACTACATTAAACGCGCGTAAAGAAGAATTATTGGCTACTTTAATAGAGCATATCCAAATTTCTTTTATTGCGTTACTTATTGCTATTTTGATTGCTGTACCGTTAGGCATTGTATTAACAAAAGCAAAACGTATTTCTGAAATCGTGATGAATATCGCTGCTGTCCTACAAACTATTCCATCTCTAGCATTACTAGGTTTAATGATTCCATTGTTTGGTATAGGCCGTGTGCCTGCCATTATTGCTTTAGTGGTCTATGCATTATTACCAATATTACGCAATACATATACCGGAATTAAAGAAGTAGATCCATCGTTAATTGAAGCAGCAAAAGGGATTGGGATGAAACCATTTCGTCGCTTAACGAAAGTTGAATTACCGATTGCCATGCCGGTGATTATGGCAGGTATTCGTACAGCAATGGTTCTAATTATTGGTACAGCTACACTTGCTGCGCTCATTGGTGCAGGTGGCTTAGGAGATCTGATTCTCTTGGGTATTGACCGTAACAATCCATCGCTTATCTTAATTGGTGCCATTCCTGCTGCGTTACTGGCTATTATTTTTGATGTTATTTTAAGATTAATGGCAAAATTATCTTATAAAAAATTAATGCTGGCAACGGGTGCCATCTTATTAGTTATCATTATTGCGATTGTTGCACCATTGCTTAGTCATAAAGGTGATACGATTACGCTTGCAGGGAAATTAGGATCAGAACCATCTATTATTACGAATATGTATAAGATTTTAATAGAAGAAGAAACGGATGATACTGTCGAAGTGAAAGATGGTATGGGTAAGACAGCATTTCTATTCAACGCCTTAAAATCCGATGATATAGATGGCTATTTAGAATTTACTGGTACAGTGTTAGGAGAATTGACAAAAGAAGATTTAAAATCTAAAAAAGAGGCAGCAGTTTATCAACAAGCTAAAGATAGCTTACAATCAAAATATGATATGACGATGCTTAAGCCAATGAAGTATAATAATACTTATGCTTTAGCAGTTAAACGGGATTTTGCTCAAAAGCATCATCTTAAAACAATTGATGATTTAGCCAAGGTTACTGACCAATTGAAACCAGGATTTACATTAGAATTTAACGATCGTCCAGATGGTTTTAAAGCAGTCAAAAAGGCTTACAACTTAAATATTAATAATGTAAAAACGATGGAGCCCAAATTGCGTTATTCTGCTATAGAAAAGGGAGATATCAACTTAATTGATGCCTACTCAACTGACGCAGAACTGAAACAATATGACATGGTTGTGCTCAAAGATAATAAACATGTCTTTCCACCATATCAAGGTGCGCCAATGTTTAAAGAAAAATTCTTAAATGAACATAAGGAAATTAAAGCACCATTGAATCGATTAGCAGGTAAAATTTCAGATGAAGAAATGCAAGAAATGAATTATAAAGTTACTGTGAAAAATGAAGATCCATATCAAGTTGCTAAAGCGTTTCTCAAAAAAGAAGGGCTTATAAAATAGCACTGTATACTTCATAAGATAAAATGCCTCCATATTGAACTGAAGACGCGGAAAACAACGATTAAATCAAGTTGTTCTCTGCGTCTTTTTTAGCGTGAGAAGCATGGATATATAGGTGTATGATAAAGGAATGTAAGAAGAAATATATTCAAATGATAAATTGTAATAATAAAACTTTAGTAACATATTGTAACTAAATTTAATTGTGTTTCTTTTGATTTTACTTGTGATTAATTCATATGAAGTATAAAATTGAGGGTATTACGAATGAGGTGGGGAAATGAATAACAAGAATTATACACGTCAAGAAATCGTTAGTAGTGTGCCACAAAAAGGTTTCTTTGGGCATCCAAAAGGATTAAGCACACTGTTTTTTACTGAATTTTGGGAACGTTTTAGTTATTATGGGATGAAAGCTATTTTAGCGTATTATTTATATTACGCTGTAACGGATGGCGGTTTTGGGTTAAGCCAAGCAACAGGCTTACAAATTGTCTCAATATATGGTGCGTTAATCTACATGTCAGGATCTATAGGTGGCTGGATTGCAGACAGGATTATAGGTACAAGACACGCGTTGTTTTATGGTGGTATTTTAATCATGTTTGGGCATATCCTGTTGGCAATACCAGGTAACTTTACATTAGTGCTTATTGCATTATTATTATTAATTACCGGTACCGGATTATTAAAGCCTAATATATCTACCACTGTAGGCGATTTATATTCACATGATGATGTACGTTTGGACGGTGCCTTTACAATATTTTATATGGGTATTAACCTTGGAAGCTTACTTGCGCCATTTATAACTGGATATTTACAAACACGTCTTGGTTTCCATGTTGGTTTTGCGGCAGCAGCTGTAGGTATGTTCCTTGGTCTTGTGGTCTATGTGGTTACCAATAAAAGATTTTTAGGGTTAGCTGGACTCAGTGTTCCCAATCCATTAAAAAAAGAAGAAATTAAACGATTAAGTTTAATGGTGGGTAGTGCAATTATTATGTTTGCAATTATCTTAATTGTCTTACAATTTACCGGGTTACTTAGTCTTGAAAGTTTTACCTTAATAGTAACTATTATTGGTATCGTTTTACCTATATATATTTTTATTTATATGATTACGAATAAAAAAACAAATGAAGTTGAACGTAAGCGTATTTATAGTTATATTCCTTTATTTATAACATCAGTCGCATTTTGGATGATTCAAGAACAAGGATCAACCGTGTTAGCTAATTTTGCAGATCAAAACACTCAACTCAGTATGAGCAAGCTGACAAATGGACTGATTGATTTTCAAATACCAGCAGCTTGGGCCCAATCACTTAATCCAATATTTATTGTTGTGTTGGCTCCGGTATTTGCTAACTTATGGACAAGGCTGGGTAAACATAATCCAAGCACAGTGCACAAATTTGCACTTGGTGCAATCTTTGCCGGACTATCCTATTTAGTGATGATGATTCCTTTGATGAGTTCTACAGAATTAACACACCCGTTGTGGTTAGCACTTAGCTTTTTATTTATTACTGTCGGAGAACTTTGTATTTCTCCAGTAGGTTTATCCGTAACATCTAAATTAGCACCTAAACATTTATCTGCACAAATGATGGCGCTATGGATGCTAAGCAATGCCACAGCACAAAGTATTAATAGCCAAACAGTCGTATTTTTCAAACGCATTTCAGAACAACAATTCTTCATGTATTCAGGGTTGTTTACCTTAATTATTGGTGTATTATTATTTTTAATTTCACCTATAGTGATTCGAGCAATGCGTGGTGTACATTAATAGGAAGCCTGATTTTCGATGCTAATTGTCATATAATGAACTTGATATGTAACTAGGAAACACGTTATAATTAGTATTAAGTTTTTTAAAATTTCAGACAATTATCGGAGGAGTGGTTAACTTTGAAAAAGCAACTAGATCAATTATCTGCATACCAACCTGGATTATCCCCTAGAGCATTGAAACAGCAGTTTGGTATTGAGGGAGAACTATATAAGTTAGCATCTAATGAAAACTTGTATGGGCCCTCTCCGAAAGTCAAACAAGCCATAACAGATCATTTAGATGAATTGTATTATTATCCAGAAACTGGTTCACCTTCATTAAGAAAAGCGATTAGTGCTCACCTACATATAGATGAGTCACGCATCTTATTTGGTGCTGGTCTTGATGAAGTCATTTTAATGATTTCTAGGGCGGTATTAACGCCTGGCGATAAGATTGTTACAAGTGAAGCAACCTTTGGACAATATTATCATAATGCGATCGTTGAATCTGCAGATGTGGTTCAAGTACCACTTAAAAATGGCGGCTTTGATTTAGAAGGTATTTTAAATGAAGTTGATGAACAAACGGCATTAGTATGGTTGTGTAATCCTAATAATCCAACAGGGACGTATTTTACACATGAAAAATTGCATGACTTTTTATCACGTGTTCCAAGTCACGTCCCAGTATTAATTGATGAGGCGTATTTTGAATTTGTGACGGCTGAAGATTATCCAGATACTTTGAAGTTACAAGAAGAATTTGATAATGCATTTTTACTGCGTACGTTTTCTAAAGCATATGGTTTGGCTGGTTTACGTGTTGGTTATGTTATTGCAACGAATGAAGCAATTGATAAATGGAATATTATTCGTCCGCCATTTAATGTGACGCGTATTTCAGAATATGCAGCAATCGCAGCATTGGAAGATCAAGATTATTTACATGATATTACACAAAAAAATGCACAAGAGCGCCAAAAATTTTATGCGATTCCACAAAGTAAGCACTTCTTACCTAGTCAAACGAATTTTATTTTTGTAGTGACAGATAAAGTTCAGGAATTATATCAACAATTACTACAGGTAGGATGCATTACAAGACCATTCCCAACAGGTGTGCGTATCACTATTGGTTTTCCAGAACAAAACGATAAAATGATTGAAGTCTTACAACAATTTGATTATTAAAATCGAAACGATAAGACATAATAAATATATAAGCAAAGTCATGCTATTTACTTTTTAAGTAAGAGTATGACTTTTTAATTTACAAATAAACAGATTTGTACCAAGTGTAAATGAGCAAGACAAACGCATGATAATGAAATGAAAAAGCATTTGGCTACAGTCTGAAAGTATAACAAAATTTTGCTATACTCATACTGTATAACTACACAAACAAATAGAAACGGAGCGATCAAAGGAATGACCCGACAAAAAATTGCGATAGATATGGATGAAGTATTAGCCGATACTTTGGGAGCTATTATTGAAGCGGTGAATAAACAAACGAATTTGGGAATAACGATGGAAGGCTTAAATGGGAAAAAATTAAAGCACATGATACCTGAACATGATGGCTTAGTTAGGGAGATTTTAAATGCGCCTGGCTTCTTTAGACAGTTACCAGTATTACCAGCTGCACAAGAAGTTGTAGAAAAATTAGCGGCACAGTACGATGTATATATTGCTACGGCTGCGATGGATGTTCCAACATCATTTCATGATAAATATGAATGGTTATTACAACACTTTCCATTTTTAGATCCTCAACACTTTGTGTTTTGTGGACGAAAAAATATCGTGAAAACTGATTATTTAATTGATGATAACCCACGTCAATTAGCTATTTTTGAAGGCGAACCCATTATATACACTGCAGCGCATAATGTAAACGAAACACGCTTTACACGTGTAAATGGTTGGAAAGAAGTGGAAGCATATTTTTTAAATTAATATTAGCTTAGTAGTAAGACAAAAAGATGCTGGGACATAAATGTCAGAAAAACAGCAGTA
>NZ_KV830912.1:0-330 GCF_001836955.1 Staphylococcus sp. HMSC063A07 | reverse complement strand
ACTGTGCTTCAAAATGGTTCAACTCATTATCTGAATACGATTTCTTTTAAAGCTCATTCATTTTGAGTCAAACGCGCGCATGCTTTGTTGTTTCATCATTTCTAATGCTCATTTACAAAAGTAAACTGCGCTTAGAAATGCTTCAACGCCTCGCCTGACAAACGTTTTCTTTCAAAATTATATAAGTGTGTATGTGTTATTAATCTTGTGAGTGTTCTTTCGAACACTAGCGATTATTTCTTATGAATTCAAGCTTATTTAAAACTCTAATTCACTCGGTTTTGCTTGGTAAAATCTAATTTACTTACTTATCTAGTTTTCAATGTACAA
>NZ_KV830911.1:0-106177 GCF_001836955.1 Staphylococcus sp. HMSC063A07 | reverse complement strand
GAAGCCATTCAATACGAAGTATTGTGAAAACTGTAACATTTTACACCTTATTATTATTTACTATTCAGACCTACTACAAATATAACTGCTACCATCACAATAAATCAGTTACTTAATTAGATAGCAAAATAATCCATATTGAAATTAACAGTTTAATAGAAACTATACATACTACGATAAACTACGCCATACAACACATTTTGATTTGTAGTTTTTATGTTTAAGTTTACATAAATGGGTTAAGTCAATAGTGACAATGTTTTTAAATTAATCGCATTTCGATACATTTTAGTGTACAAAGTTTAGAACATGTGATACATTATTTATATCAAATATACAAAATATATTAAAATAAAATTAGGAGGTATTTATTTATGACTCAATTTAATTTCGATAAAGTACACAGCAGTATTGAATTTCAAATCAAACATTTAATGGTATCAAAAGTAAAAGGAACATTTAATGACATCGATGTAACCGTTGAAGGTGACATTAATAATCTTAGCTCATTAAAAGCAACTGCTACAATTGACCCTAAATCTATAGATACAAAAAATGAAGATAGAGATAACCACTTAAGATCAGGTGATTTCTTCGCAACGGATGAATATGACAAAATCACTTTTGTAACTAAAGAAGTGAAAGACGATAAAGTTGTCGGTGATTTAACAATTAAAGGCGAAACACACGAAGAAACATTCGATTTAGAATTTAATGGCGTAAGTAAAAATCCTATGAACGGTGAACAAGTTACTGGCTTTGTGGTTTCTGGTAAAATTGATAGAGAAAAATATGGCGTTAGCTTTAACCAAGCTTTAGAAACTGGTGGCGTTATGTTAGGTAAAGAAGTGAAATTCGAAGCGTCAGCAGAGTTTAGTATTCAAGAGTAATTCAGTCATAAACATTTTATAAACTGAGATAACATCTCAATAGTATGTTTAGTTTGGTATATGCGTATATCCCAATAATAGATGGACTTGTTTTTAATAATTAATAAAAATTTTAACACTAAATAAAGCTATCGCTTGTGACACACTTCTCACAAACGATAGCTTTGACTTTTATCTATATATCGAAGTTACACATTTTTCTTTTTAAAAACAAAAACTAATAATACTAAGAAAATAACGATATAAACAATATTACCAATAAACAATTCATGTAATTCTAAGTGACTCATTTCCTTAAAATCATTATCTACAATTTGTTGAGGTAACATAATCATATTTAGCGGATTCCATTTAAACCATTCCCATTTGCCATTAAAATATGTTAATAATGCTGCGACAAATGACATTACAAAATAAAAAAAGATGCCTATAGTAATCGAAAGTGTCGGACCTTTCATCGCACATGAAATCAGTAAAGTCAAACTTAGCACAAGCCACATGGTTACAAAATCAGCTACTGCTAAAAGTAACATTTCATTTAACAGTGGTGGCTGACTACCGTGTGGAGCCAATAAATCAATATCATTAAAGCTAATAGCATATAGGAGTAACGTCACAGCAATGACCCCAATAAAGCAGATAAGTGAATATATTACTAATGTAATAACCTTACTAATAACAATGCTCGTACGTGAATAATTACGGTACAATACATTTTTAATTGTTTCATAATGAAATTCCATTGAAATAATCGTACTTGCTTGTACAATCATTAAAATGACCACCCAATAAAATCCTGAAAAACCACCTTGAATAAGGCCTTCGCTAGACATGATATCACTATTTTGGGAAATGAAAAGTAATGTAAACATTATTGCTATAATAACGATTGGCCAAATCCACGTCGATTTCTTTTTACTTAATTTGAAACATTCTTGTTTAATTAAAGAACCCATATTATGCGTCGCCCTCCTTATCAATAATGTCTAAGAGCACCGTTTCAAAATTTTCAGCATCATGTTGCTCAATTTCTTCCCGCGTTGTTTCTTTAACGATTTTACCTTCATCAATAATTAAAATAGCATCTGTTATCTTTACTAATTCGCTTAGCATATGACTGGAAATTAAGAACGTAATACCTTGCTGTGCTTTATCTAAAATAAGATTACGCACATCTCTAACTGCTCTAGGATCTAAACCATTCATAGGTTCATCCAATATAATCAGCTTTGGGTCATTTAAAAAAGCAATTGCGATACCGAGCTTTTGTTTCATACCTAGTGAATATGTTTTAGCCTTATTATGTATATAGTCTTTCATTTTCAATTTAGTGACAATATCATCAATATCTGAATTATCCTTCGATTCATTTAACAATTTTAAATTATCGTATCCAGACATAAATGGGTAGACTCCAGGGCTTTCAATTAAAGCACCTATACTACTTCTTTTACTGCCACTATCAACAACTTTATAGTGTCCTTTTTGGTAATTGGAATATCCAAGTATAACTTTCATTAATGACGTTTTACCTGCGCCGTTCGCACCAACAAGGCCTACAATTTCACCTTTTTCCAAGTTAAAAGAAACATCTTGGAGAATCGTTTTCGAATTTATTTTCTTCGATATGTTATCTACTGTTAAAACGCTCACTCTGTCATCTCCTCCATTGAATAATAAGTAACACTTTAAGCCAATTCTCATATCATCATTAGCTACATCTAAATAAAAAGTGATACAGTATGACCATAACATAAAATATGTATTAAATTGATAATTGATTGTATATTTAAGGTTAATTTAAGAAAAATTATTTAAACTAAATACAACTATGTCATTTTACATTTTTTGTAATCGTTTGCAATTTTTGTAACTATTTTGTAATATGAAGATGTAATAACTGCTATATCAAATTTAAGGAGTGAACGAACATGAATAAAATGACAAAGTTAGTATTATCTAGTACCCTTGTTTTCGGTTCTGTCCTCGGCGTAAATGCGATTAGTACGAATGCTCAACATGTATCCCATGCAGCAATAACTCCATATTATACTTATCATGGATATGCAGGTTATAACCCTAGTTTCTTGTTAACTCATGAGTTCAAAAATGGTATAAAATATAAAAATATTACCTTTAACGGCAAAAAAATTGTACCAACAAAAGGAACTAAAACTGTAAAGCTTTATGATCAAACCTTTTCTGGAGTTACTAAATCAGGTAAAAGTGCTTCAACCGTCTCATTTGATGTAACAGGTAAACTCACAACAGCACAACTCAAAAATGCTTACGGTAAAGCTTTAAAAAAGGTCGGTCCACCGAAACCTAGTAAAAAAGTAAAAGCAGTCTATGATTATCGACCATCTCTGGAGACACCACGTGTCTTATTTACCGTAAACCATAACAACAGAGTTACACATGTCGATATTACTTATGGTAGCATTGGTTATTAACCATCACCTCAATATATGTTTTATAATCAATAACTACTGACAAATGACGCGCGCTTACCCTCTTTGAGAATAAGCGCGCGTTCAATTTTTTATTGTTAGTGACCGTGCACAGTACGCGCACACAACCCGAAGTCTGACTTAATATTTTGTTAACCGTATATTATACGTATACTAAACCATTTCTGCTGTGTGCTTTTTTATTCATCTTTAAGGTGTTTTACATTTTTAAATCCTTGTCGATAGGAAGCCAATTCTTCCATAATCGCATACCAATCCGTACCAACTTTTTTTATTGTCTGCTGTATTAACTCATCTTGTGCTTTGTTTAAAGTGGCAATCAAGGCTTCACCCTCTTCAGTTGTATAAAGTTGTTTCACACGCCGGTCGTGTTTAGAAGGTTGTTCAAAAATTAATTGTTTATCTTTTAACTTTTTCAGTGTCGCATGTGAACCTTGCTTAGAAATTTCTAATGTCTGCAATAATTCTTTTATGGTAATACCGGGCAATTTATTAATAAAGAAAAGAAATCTATGGTGTTGCCGACTCATACCATATTGTTCGATAATTTCATTTGCAGTTAATGTGAAGGTTTTGTAGGCAAAATAAAATAACATGTGTTCATAATCATTTTTGTTCATCATTTTTACGTCACTTTCTATAAAGTAGAATAACGTCATTATAGTAAACTTTTGGTCTCACGTCATTAAAGTTCGAAATATTTTCGATAGGTCAATTATGTTGACCTATCAATAAAAAAGTATTATCATTCAAAGTGTAGAAAAAAGAGATAAAGGTGGAATGAATTATGAAACAACGTGTAGGACAATATTTAATGGACGCAATTTATCAAGCTGGTGCAGATAGAGTATTTGGTGTTCCAGGTGACTTTAATCTGGCATTTTTAGATGACATTGTTGCTCATGAACATTTGCAATGGGTTGGCAATACAAATGAACTCAATGCGAGTTATGCTGCAGATGGTTATGCCCGCCTCAAAGGTGTAAGCGCTTTAGTAACTACCTTTGGTGTTGGTGAACTTAGTGCTGTTAATGGCATTGCCGGTTCTTATGCGGAGCGTGTGCCTGTCATTGCCATTACAGGTGCGCCAACACGTGCCGTAGAACAAGCAAAAAAATATGTCCACCATTCATTAGGTGAAGGTACTTTTGATGATTATCAAAAAATGTTTTCACATATTACAACTGCACAAGGTTACATTACACCAGAGAACGCGACAACTGAAATACCAAGATTAATTAATGCTTCCCTTCAAGAGCGTCGACCTGTTCACATCCATTTACCAATTGATGTAGCTATGACAGAAATTGAAGTTACAGAACCATTTAAACTTCAAAATCCAAAACAACATGATGTTTCAGAATACATTAAACTCATTCAACAAAAACTACAATCCGCTTCAAACCCTGTCATTATTGCAGGTCATGAAATCAATAGTTTCCATCTTCATGATGCGCTTGAACAACTCGTGAATCAGACCAACATTCCTGTCGCTCAATTATCTTTAGGTAAAGGCGCTTTTAATGAAGAAAACCCTCATTACCTTGGTATTTTTGACGGTAAATTTGCTGAAGATAATGTACGTGACTATGTAAATAACAGTGATGCGATATTAAATATAGGTGCTAAACTTACGGATTCAGCAACAGGCGGTTTCTCTTACGACTTTGACATTGAAGATGTCGTCATGATTAATCATCACAATTTCAAACTAGGAGATACTCAAAATAACGAGGTCTCATTGCCTGATATGTTACATGGGCTATTAGAGATGGATTACCATAACAAAGGTACGTATTCATCATATGTAAGACCTAAAGCACATTCTTACACATTATCAGATGAGCCACTTACACAAGAAACATACTTTAATATGATTCAAGACTTCTTACAGCCTGATGATGTTTTACTTGCAGAGCAAGGCACATCTTTCTTTGGTGCTTACGACTTAGCATTATATAAAAATGTTGACTTTATCGGCCAACCGCTTTGGGGTTCTATTGGTTATACTTTGCCCGCTACAATAGGTAGTCAAATGGCTGATACAACGCGTAGAAATATCTTACTTATTGGTGATGGTTCTCTACAATTAACGGTTCAAGGTTTATCAACGATGATTCGTAACCAGTTAAAACCAATCATTTTTGTAATCAACAATGATGGTTATACTGTAGAACGTCTTATTCATGGCATGAAAGCACCTTATAATGATATCCATATGTGGGACTACAAAGCCTTACCAGCAGTGTTTGGTGGCGATAATGTAGCCATACATGATGTACACACTTCAAATGATTTAAAACGAACATTTGATGAGATAAATGCAGAAAGTGATGTCATGCATTATGTCGAAGTTACAATGGCAGCTGAGGATGCGCCTGAAAAACTTGCGAACATTGCAGAAGCTTTCGCCTCACAAAATAAATAAGCTAAATATAAAAAAGTTTGAGCCATAATTATGTTTTAGGCTATAAACGATATATATTGGTAGTAGTTGTCTGGATTGAAAATAAGCCTTATCCCAAGCTTTTTCAATCCAGTCAACCTTGCCGGGGCGGGACTATGAATTCATAGTCCCGCCCCCTTTTTCACGTGAAACAGTGAATAACTTTATTTATTGTGTTAAAGAGAGATGCTGTGCTTCAAATTGTTGAATCACATAAGGGTCATGAGAAATAATCAGCAATTGTATATCCGTAAGTGATTGCAACATTTGTAAAATTAAGTCTTCATTAACAACATCTAAATTCGTTGTCGCTTCATCTAAAATCAATAGTTTAGGTTGAATGATTAACGCTTTGGCAATCCATACGCGCTGAAATTGACCACCACTCAATGTGGATACACGCTGTTGTAGCAATTGTGAAGATAATTGACATTGCGATAAAACGTTATCAACACGTGAAGCATGTAACGTCTTTGGTATACCAAACCGTTTTAACGGCTCGGTTAATACCGCTTCAACGGTTTGTCGTGGATCCATACTTGTACGCTGATATTGTGGCACATATTGAATATCACGCATCCATTGTTTCGTTTTGTAATCATGCATTAACCTTCCATCTAATCTTAAAGAACCGGTATATTGTTTATCTAATCCTGCAATTATATGTGCTAATGTCGATTTCCCACATCCGCTTGGTCCACTGATAATAAGATTCCCTTGTGCTAAATCAAAAGAAATATCTTCCAATATTATGCGCCCTTGTATCGTTTTATTAATATGATCAACCTGTAGCATAAGCTTCCCTCCGCTCTGCTGTACGAATCAGTGTTTGTGTATAGTGTCGCTCAGGATGATGCATCACCTGTTGCGCCTGCCCACTTTCAATAATTTGACCATGTTGCATAATACTGACATGCGTAGCGTAATCTTTTACTAAGCTCAAGTCATGTGTCACAAAAATAACCGTCATCTTTCTTTCTGAAATAATATGCATTAACTGCTGCATAAACTTAGTACGATTTTGCACATCCAAGGCACTTGTCGGCTCATCTAAAATCAAACATTGTGGATTACGAATTAATGACAGTATAAATGCCACGCGTTGAGCCATACCGCCACTTAGTTCGAACGGATAGTATTGTAAAAGTTGTTCAGGTTGTTCTAAACCTAAACGTGTCATCATTGTTTTTACCTCTTGATATTGTTCTGCTCGTGATAGTGTTGATTTTTTTGCATCATATAACATTGCAATATGCTGCTTGATTGTAATATTTTGAAACAAATTACTATTAGCATCTTGAAACATGGCATCGGCATGTAGTAAATCAATGTCCACATTACCTTGATATGTCAACTGATCATCAGTCATGTGTAAAATACTGCGAACCAATAGCGATTTACCACTACCACTTTCACCAACAATACAATGAAAACTGTACCGTTCTACCTCAAGCGATAACGATGAAATCAAGGTTTTATCTTTATGATAGATACTCAATGACTTAACTTGTATTATTCGATCTACTTGATGATTTTGTTGTTGATGATTTGAAATAATAAGGCATAACCTCCTAACAAAATACCAGGGAAGAAGAATAACCATGGTGCAATCGTTAAATAACTTTTACCGTCAAATAAAATAGTGCCAAGTTCGGGAATAGGCGGTTTAACACCTAAACCTAAAAAAGCTAATCCTGAAATACTCAGCATTATTTTTCCAAAATCTGCCGTTACTAACGCCATAATTTTACTTAATAAATGTGGTAACATATGCGCATACAGCGTTTGAACGTTAGAATTACCACTTAAAACTGCGTATTGAATAAATGGTTCTTTTTGAATATCACGTGTAAGATTACGAAAATAACGTAAATAGCGCCCTAGCCAGCCTATAACTAATGCACATAATAACCCAATCATTGAATCACTAACTAGCCCTAAAATAACGAGCGCAATAATGAATGAGGGTATTGCTAATAATAAGTCAGCTACGAACATACATAGTTTGTCGAACCAACGTCCCATTAGGCCTGCCATCATGCCAAAAATCAAACCTATACTGACACTTAAAACCACTACGACGACGGTTAAACCTAAAGTAACACCACTTCCTATAATCATACGTGTAAACATATCTCTGCCTAACTGATCGGTTCCCAATAAATGTTGCAAAGAAGGCGGCGCTAAGTGTTCACTAGGTTTACTATTCCACCCAAAAACAGCAATATACAGTGCTCCTATGAGACTGACACCTATGATCCTCCATTGCCAATTAACATGTGAATATTTCATCGTGCACCTCTCACTTTTGATTTATTAGCACGCAATCGCTGAATTCGAGGATCACTTTTTAATATCAATATATCTCCCAAATAATTAAGCAACATAATGACGACAATAATCAACATAATAATGCCTTGAATAAGTGGATAATCTCGTTGATTAATTGCTGTAATTAGCAGTTTTCCTAATCCCGACATACTAAAGATCACTTCTAAGATTACAGCTCTACTAAACAAATGAATAATACTATTGACGACAATCGTCATCAATGGCGCGAAGATAACTTTAAATTGGCAATAAATACGTGCCTTCCAAGTTGCTTGTCGTAACTTTATTAATTGGTAGGTATCATCCTGTCTAGTCTGCGCAATAAGATGCGCTGTCATCAATAAGAGATGACTTCCTTCTACTATAATCATGATGCCAACAGGCAATAGGTAATTTTGCCAAGATGCACTACCTACAAAAGGAAGTAACTGCCATTTGACACCCATATAATAAATAGCGACAATGGCTATCCAATATTCTGGCATCGATGTTATCACCTGGGAAATATAGCGTAAGCTTTGTGCTATACGAGCATGTGGCAGCATACCAACGCAGTAGCCTAATCCTACCCCTAAAGGTAACATGAGTACTGTAGCCCAACTCATTAATATCCATGTAGGTTTAAGTGCATTAGCAATGAGATTCATAACAGGTTCTTGCGTACTAAAGCTATACCCCAAGTCCCCAATTAATGCATGACCTAACCAATCCAAATAGCGCAACAAAATATGGCGTCCTAACCCCAAATGATGTTGTGCCATATCAATTTGTTGTTGTGTCATTTGAGTATAGCCATGGCGTTGTAAATATAAAATGGCTGGGTTACCTGCCGTTTGTTCTACTAAAATAAAAATGATAAGCGAACTTACAATAAGATAGCCAAATAATTTATATGTACGCTGCCACATTATTGATTAACTTCCAGCTTTTTATAGTCTACAGGTGCATCCGTTAGACCTGAAAATTTAAAGGACTTTATTTTGTCACTTGTTACGAATGTTTCGTTTGGATACGCGATAGGCACACCATAATATTGTTGATTAAAGTGCTTAAAGATATGATTAAAAGCCTTTTTTTGTGATTGCTTATCTATTTCTTTAGGAAATGCTTCTAACTGTTGCGTTAAGACTTTATCATTAGCTAAAACGCCTGGTTTATCGCCATTATTTTTAAACACTGAGTTCATGAAGTTATATGGCATTAATGCATCCGAATACGTGCGATAGAAAATCAAATCATAATCTTTCTTTGTCCATAAAGTATCGTAATACGATTGGGCATCTAAGTGCTTAATATTTACTTTAACTCCAACCGCTTTAAGATTGGCTTGAACTTGTTCAGCTTTATCTTTCCAATTCGGAAATTCTGCAGTTTGAATCACTAGATTAAATGTTAATACTTGACCATCTTTTTCATACATGCCTTGCTTGTTGCGATGATAGCCTGCCTGTTCAAATGCGTGTTGTGCCGCTTTTTTATCAAAACGATGTTGCTGTTGATTTTGCGCCGTTACATATTGTACATCTCGTTGAAATAGGCCTTTTAATGGTTGAGATGATAGCGCTTTTGTCTGAATACTTTCACTAATAGCTTGTCTTAAATCTTTATGTTGCAATTGTTTATTTTCTGGATTAAAAGCTATAAAATGGCTGACTGTACTAGGATTTTCTGATACCGATAACTTTTGGGTAGATTTTGCTTGTTTAATTTGTGCATCAGTCAACATACCCAAGGCACCGCCAGTAATATCAACTGCCCCACTTTGAATAGCGGATTGACGAGCATCACCATCTTCAATTGTTTGGAAGACTAAATCATAATTTAGTGGTTTATTGCCTTTAAAATACGGATTAGGTTTTAACGTTGTTTTTTCTTTGCCAGCGTCGCCTATTTTAAACGCACCCGTACCAATCGCTTCTTTAAATTGACCTGTTACCTTGCCGTCTTTTACCGCGTGTGGACTCATAATTCGTAATGGCCTTACTTGTGTCAATTCATTCAACACTTGGTTGGATGGTGTCTTGAGGTTGATTTCAACTGTATGTTTATTTTTAACGACGACACTTTTTAATTGTTTGAGTGTTTCAACTGTCGTCTCTTTATTCATTGCTTTGGCACGTTCAATTGAGAATTTTACCGCTTGCGCATCAAAATCACTACCATCAGAGAATTTAACGCCTTTTTTCAAATGGAAACGATAAGTTTTACCCCCATCTTCAACCTCCCATTTTTGTGCTAATCCAGGTTTAAATGTTTTCTTTTTATCATACTGCACAAGGGCATCATACACAGCACTATAAACTGGCATTGCAGCATCATAGCCTTGTGCATCCAGCTTCGCAGCTTTTGCTTCAGTTGGCAATGACAACGTGACTTGTTTATGATTGTGCTGTGATTGCGAACAACCAGATGTTAATATTAATGCCCCAGTTACTAAAGCACATAATTGTCGTTTCATCATAATGACTATCCTTCTTTCACTGTTGCTTTAATCACGTAAGATTCTTGGAAAAGTGTACGCAAATAGTCACTCGGCGATAAATAAAAATCACTATAATGGGTTAAGTCAATTTCGTCTGGCACCATTTCCCTCTTTACGCTAACTTGAAAGCCTTCCTGAACAAAACTGTCCACAATGTGTTTGAGCGAATGATTTTGTGAAGGCGTTGCGCCATATGTATTAATGACTTGTGCCATATAATCACAACTTGGATTATCGGTTAAATCTGCAAACGTAGCATAGTAAACACCTTGAGGCTTTAATACGCGTTTTAACTCTTTTGCGTGTTGGGGAATATCATCGATAAGATACAATACAGACGTACTAATCGCTGTATCAAACTGTAGGCCAGTATCACTTGGCATATCGGTTAAGACATACGATAATGGTAAATCTCCTTTTAGCAATTCTGCTTTCTGCAAAGATTTTCGAGCTAAGTCAATACCTACACCTTGCTTGAATGGAACCTTTTGATATAGTTGTCGTAAAAAGCCACCTTGATTACACCCAAAATCCAAAATCGTTTTTCCAATAATATCTTCTTTAGCGATGACATCAATTGTTCTATCCCAAGCATCATGATGATCACGTGCCATCGTGTCATCATCTTCTTGTCCTTTATGCCACCACTGTTCATAACTGTTTTTCATATTCTTCTCCTTAATATTTCTTAATCGTAATTATTACGTTTTGTATTGTACTACAGTTTTCAATGAATAACAATGTCAAAATGGACTGACTAAATACAATTTATGTTGTCTGAATTTAATTAACATTTGTTCAAATGATGGGCAAGGCCTTTCTTAAATTATTAAAAATTATTTTAGATATATAAATGATACTAGAGTTAAATTGAATAGTCATTTATATAAATTAAGATTTTCTTTGTATACGAAATTTAATAAAAGTGTTACCTTTTAAAAACATCAATGGTATACTATTTTCGAAAACACATAAATAATACTACTTTAATACGATTTATTGTTTTCAGTCTTACATCATTCTATATAAGTTGGGGAGGATATAATGAAGAGATTATTCAGTTTATTGCTCATTTCATCATTAGTACTTACAGCATGTGGATCAAAATCGCATTCAGAATCAAATAGTTCTGAGAAAAAATCGTCTGAAAGCAAGTCGGCTACTGACAAATCAGAATCAGTTGATTCTTGTTTAGAAAAAGCCAAAAACAAACCTACAGCTAAATTCAAAGATAATAAATTTACATCAAATAAATTTGATATTGAAATTAAGGAAACAAAGGTTGTTAAGCCAGATAAATATGCAGATAGTAAAAATCCTAATTTAGCCATTGTCTATAAGGTCAAAAATAAATCTAGCGAAAAAATTACGGCTAGTACGGCTTTTATTGAAGCATTTGACGTCTATAATGACACGAAAAACGTTCAAAAACGTTTAGAGACCGGTTTTGCTGAAGACTCAGACTTGTACAAAAAGTACGGCGAGGATATGCGCAATAACATTAACAAAGATGGTGAAGTAACAGGTGTGAGATTCTTTGAAATTAAAGATGACAAAAAACCTATTACGATTGAAGCCAAAAATCCTGATGGTTATACTACCAAGGAAATAGGCAAAAAAATCATTAAATTAGAACATTAATATAAGCTATTTAGGAGGCGCACAATGTCAAAAAAACTTAAAATTATTATTTCAGCAGTAGTGATATTGCTTATCGTTGCAGGTATTGGATTTGGTGCATATAAAATTTTTTCAAACACACCAAAAAATACATACTTACTGAGCGAACAAAAAACAGCAAAAAAATTCCAAAATTATTTTAATGACCGTTTTGATAATGAAGTTAAATTCCAAGAAAAGATGAAGGATAATTCTTATTTATCAAACATGTCTTTGAGTGCAGATGCTTCTAAAGAACTCATTGAAAGTATGGGATTGCCTAAATCAGTCATTGATGCAACAAAAATTACAGCTTCTATTGGTCATGACGATAAAAATACTAAATCATTAATCAAAGTAAATCCTACAATTGCAGATAAAGAAGTGGGTAATTTCCAATGGGCTGCAGATAAGAATTTTCAATACTTTACAGCACCATTATTTAAAGGTGACTACAAAGTTAAAAATTCTGAGTTAGTGAAACAATATGCAGAAATATCTGGAGAAGATGAAGAGCAGCTTAAATCATCAGGAGTGACGAATCAAAGTTTAAATCTAAATACACTTTTAGGTTCGACACAAACACAACAAAAAGATTTGGATACAATTATTAAACGCTATACAGATATTGTCTTCGATCATTTAAAAGATGATAACTTTAAAAAAGAAGGCAAAGAAGAAGTTAAAGTCGACGGTGAGACAGAAAAAGCAAACAAAGTCACATTAAAATTAGACCGTGCTGATACTAAAAAACTTACTTTAGCCATCCTTAAAAAAGCTAAAGATGATAAAGAACTACAATCACTTGTGAAAAATCAAATGTCTAAAGATGAATACAAAAAACAAATTGAAGATGCACTCAAAAAAGCCGAAGATGCAAAAGAAAAAGAATTTATTGAATTCACATCCACAATTTACGAAAAACATCATGAAATCTTAAAACGTGACATTACATTAACAGATAAAGATAACAAAAAAGTAAAAATCGTTGGTAACAATAGCATCACTGATGACAAACTTGCATTAGATTATAAATTCACTACTGACGATGGTTCATTCTCATTAAAAGGTAAATCTACTGGTAAAGACGATAACTATAAAGATAAATACGATGCTACATTCGATAACAACTACAATAAATCTACATTGACATTTGAAAACAAAGAAAAACAAGACGGTACAAAACGTCATGATAAAGGTACAATCACATTTGACAATGCTGGAACTAAACAAGACTTTACTTTTGACAACAGCTTAGATACAGATGTGAAAAATAACCAACAAAAACAAAAATTAACAGTTGGTATCAAACTTCAAGACGAGCCAATTAACTTTATTTTAAACAGTGATACGAAGTTAAAAGCAGACATCAGTTTTGATACGGATAAAGCCAAAGATATTGGTGAACTTTCATCTAAAGAACTTGACAAATTAGATAAAGAAATAAGCAAAAATGGCGAAAAACTATTAGAATCTATCATTAAAAAAGTAACAGATGATTAAACGTTTACGACCTACGCGTTAACTGTGATGAGCTGAAAAGCAAAGATGGTAGCGGGACACAATTCGTTATGAATTCGTAGTCCCGCCCTGGCAAGGTTGACTAGGATTGAAAAAAGCTTGGTATATTGGTATAAGCGATATTTTCAATCCAGTTAACTACTGCCAATTTAGAGTCTAGAGCCTAGTCCAAGACTCACATCTACTGCAATAATAAATCCCTACACAATCATATCGCAGTGCATGCTCACACGATGATTAAATATGGAAGGAGTGGTCAAATGAAGTCAATACAATTGTTTCATATCTACCACTCTTTTTTATTAAAGAAGTGGTATTTATTTGTCTATTTAATATTGATTGTCCTATCACTAGTCTTGGCTTTGACGGCAGTTCAATATGCCAATCAAGAAGATAAAGGTTTCCGTCTTGGCATTGTGGATAAGGATCATTCAAAAGAAACACAGCTTATTTTAGGTTCCGTGGGTAAAGGGAGTAATTTTGGGAAACATGTTACCTTAAAACAATACAGTGAGAAAACAGCTAAACAACGTCTATCCAAACATGAATTAGATGGCTATTTTGTTTTTGACAAAGGTATGACACATGCCTTTTATCATCAAGGACAATTACCTATCACAGTATATACATACGACCAACAGTCTACAAAGAGTGTCGTTATTAGCCAATTAACCCATTCAGTTTATGATCGCTTAATGTTATCTATGGGAGGTATTTTAAGCTACACACACTTAACTGAGAAGCCATCATCTCAAGACATGGTTATGCTAATGACTGATTTACTATTTACCGGATTGAATCGTGTTAATGCTTTTAATTACGAACCAGTAAAGGTTTATGATACAGGCAGTTACTATGTCGTTACTGGATACTTACTATCCATTTTTATACTTTGTCTATCGTTATTTTCTGTGCTCAAAATGAATCAAGAAACGGCATTGAAAGAACGATTGCAACTCTTTCACTTCTCATTTGAAAAGTTAACATTTGTTCGTGGTGCGATTGCATGGTTCTATTCAATGATTTGGGCAATCCTTGGCTTTCTATGGATTAACCATACATTAGACGGGTCTTTTGAAAGTTATAATTGGCCAACCGTAGCAATTCAGCTCACTTATTTCGTGACTTTCTTAGTCATGCTGCTCATCTTAATTGAGCTTATTAGTAAAAACTGGATGAATTTACTTTTAAAATGCGTATTAACGCTTATCTTTATCGTATTCTCAGGCATAACGGTGCCAACAATCTTTTTCCAACATAGCTTTAACAGTATATTGGCAACACAACCGTTTAGTTTAGTAACAAATCAAATGTTGGAAATCACATTAAATAACTTTATTTTAGATACACATCCAGCCTTTTATATCAGCTTTATTGCTGTGGCATTGGCACTCTGTGTGGTCGCTGTTTGGAGGTATCGTCGATGAAACCTTACATTCAACTTGTCATTCGAAAACAATGGCTACAATATGTTCTTCTGCTCATCATTATTGGTGCAGCACTAAGCTTATTATATGCCGGACAAAAAATGGCTAGTCAAAACTTTAAGATACCTATTGCTATTCAAGATATGAGTCATAGTAATGACTCAAAACAACTGATCAAGCACATTTCGGATACACGATTTGTTTCGGTTAAATCCATATCTGCAGACGATATTTATATTGATGATGCAGTTAAGAAAAAGGAAGCTATGATCAGCTTACAAATCCCAAAAGATTTTGATAAGCGCTTAGCCGAAAACCGTTTGAAGTCATCGATTCAACTCTATGGACGAGATGATTTTATTGGTAATATTGCATTAGAAATCGTTAGTCGTTCATTATATGAACAACAAATACCGCATATTATTCAAGAACACTTAGATAAAAATCATCACCACCAAAGTATAGACAAAATTAAAGAAGCCTATAAGAATAATACACCAACATCAAAATTCAAAAATGTTGCGATTCATTCATCAGCGAATCACTCGCTTTCGATTAGTTTAATATTTGCATGGGTACTCATGATCAGTGCAATTCAAATTGTACTTCATCAAAGATTAAAACAAAATGCGCCACTTGGGCGATTATTCCAATTTAATCACAGTCGACTCAAACTTTATGGCACTTATATCGTGACACATACATGTTTGCTTTTATTCGTAATGATGATGATTCAGTGGTTGATGCACCAGCCATTAAGTTTATTCTTTTATGCTAAATCATTCGCTGTTATTTTTATCTATGAATGGGGTATCGCAAGCTTATTATTTAAGGTTAATACACTCAGCCATAGATTATTTATGGCTATTGTCTGGTCAATCGTGATAGCTATTCTATTTATTAGCATTCAAATGTAAAGGAGTGAGACACATTGATCGAATTACATGCTATTTCTAAAAGTTATAAACGTAAACACATTTTTGAACAGCTAAATATGCAATTTGCTGACAATCAACTGACTGTCTTGCTCGGAGAAAATGGTGCTGGGAAATCGACATTATTGCGTTTGATTTCAGGGATTGAACAACCAAATTCAGGTACCATTGATTACTTTGGTAAGACGCTATCAAAACGTCAAATTAGAAATATAGTAGGCTACGTGCCACAGGATATTGCTTTATTTGAACATATGAGTGCACAAGAAAATATTCAATTTTTTAAATCATTGTGTGACAAACCTGTTGATGATGATACCATAGCCCACTATTTGAAATTATTAAACTTTACTGACATGAAGGCACGTGTATCTACATTATCAGGCGGGAATAAACGCAAAATTAATATTTTAATTGGTTTATTAAGTCAACCTAAAATACTAATTTTAGATGAGCCTACTGTTGGTATTGATTTAAAATCACGTTATGATATTCACCAACTGTTAAACCAAATGAAATCCAGTTGTTTAATCATTTTAACGACACACCATTTAGATGAGGTAGAAGCATTAGCTGATAACATTAAACTCATCGGTCAACATCCATTTTATCGAGATGTTTTAAATGATAAACAATGGACTTATGAACATTATCATAATGCTTTATAGTATTAATAAACGCCTATCACAAAAGGACAATTTCTAACTCCTTTCGTGATAGGCGTTTTCGTATAATGCAGTTGTATCTTAAACAATTTCAAAGTAATATTCTTGCCAATTGATTATATTTAACCTTCATTCAATAGTTAGATTTGTAAAATACTTATCTTGCCAATGTTGTGTTTTAGCAGCTGATGGATTAAGGTCCTCTTCCCATGTTGGATAGACACGTAAAGCCATTTTCCCCTTATGTGATGTTGTCGATATGATATGTTGTTTAACTAGAACCTCTCGAGGAAATACGAACTGTCCAAACCGTTGTCCATCAATAACATTGACGACTAAAAACATTGGAAATTCAGCATCTTGATATGGTCTGTTGTTATTATCGTCATCTTTACACCACATCGCAAAGAAATATCCTCGTTTTTTAGGTGTTTTATGTGCGCGTCTACTCATATAAGTTTGCCCTTTTAACTCGCACCTAAATGCTTCATAATCCACATTCCACGGTTCTGTCTTGATTTCGATAGATGTATTACTATGATTAACTTGTAGTAGTTCTTTCACTAAAGCTAAAGATTGCATGTTTTGTAAGTGTTTTGTCATATATACCTACCTTTTTGGCATAACCACATCTGCTTTATGATGCTGAATCATTTTTGATTGGTGCCGATTTGATTTGATTACCATTTTGATCTTCTTTAATCATTTTTTTACCTTGCAATTTATAAGTACCTAGAATTTCGCCATCTTGATTCCGATAATTGATTGACCAACTATCTTTCGTCATTTTAATATTATCCCACAGATAATCTTTATTAGCAGGCGCTCCTTCAAGTTGAGCAATTTGGTCAAATAGCTGACTACGTGCATGTGCCATTTCAGTGCCGCTTTCTTTTAATTCGCGCTGTTTTCTCTCAGTATCTGATTCATCCATACGTGGATCCTTTTGTGTTATTTTAATTTTATTCTCCATCTCAGGTAATGAACGATTATTTTTATTCTCTGTATATACTTTATTTAAATCGTATTCATCTCCAGATTTCAAAGCATCTTGATAATTGCGAATTGGACTTTGTGTAGCACCAATATAAATCTTATCATTATTTACCCCTACTACTGTGCGATAGCTACCTTTATCAGGATAAACCATGTAGAATTTCATTCCATCAGGTGCCTGACTTATATTTTCATAAGGAACTAGACCAAAGTCAACAATTTGCTTCACATCATTGTCACCTGTCCCTTGTCGCTTATATTTGCCTGTTAATATTTCATTTTTGGTTAGTGAATATTTACCTTTTGGATCAGCATAAAAAATTAATGCAAGTTTCGTTTTATCTGATAATTGTCCTGCTGACGATTTAGTTTGTCCCTTATCTTCTTTATCACTGTGTTGTTGGCCTGATGTTTTATTTTGTTTCTCATTGTTCTCCGTTTGATGTTTAGATGTGTGCTTTTCATCTTTCTTATTATCAGCTTGTGACGTCTTTTTTTGATTTTCTTGTTGTGATGAATCACTGTTTTGACAAGCCGTCAATAACATGAGTGCCACCGAACTTGCTAGAAATACTTTTTTCATATTCCTCATCCTTTCTTTGTTTAATAACACTTTTTAAAATATATAATTAACTTATACTTTAAACATATCATAAAATGTATTATAAAAAAATATGGTATATGCTTCACATCCTACGCGCTTAATTCAACCTACTTTACATAACTTCGAACGGCAAACGTATGTCAAAGTTGAAACTGAACAAGAAACAACGAATTCAAACACTTTATATACAAAAAACTGAATAGCGCACAGAACAAAGAAATATCATAAACATTTCTACAAACAATGCAAGATGGAGATGAATTGTCTAAATTGACTTTGTTGTCAGTTTTCTTCTTTTAAGATTTACTTACTTCTTTGAATTTTTTTACTATTGCCTCTTTTTAATGTGGCCTTTAGAAAAGTCATGAAACGTGGGATAATATGAACATTGCGAACAATTTAATATTTGAAAGGAGTTAAATGATGACACCATCATTGAAATATAATCAAATTACAACTATTTTCTTCATCACCGGCATCGCTGTGATGTGTAGTTTATATACAGCGCTTCCTTTAACCGTAGCATTCGCTAAAGACTTCGATATTCCAAAATCGATTGCTACATTAAATGGTGTTGTTTTCTCAATTACCTATTCTGTAAGCTGCTTATTTTATGGCACTATTTCAGAAAAATTTGGTCGTATTCGTACCATTTTATGTGGCTTAGTGGGCTTAGTCATTATTTGCTGTCTGATTGGCTTTGTGCGGTCATTTATCTTATTAATTATTCTACGCGCACTGCAAGGCATCTGTGCTGCAGCATTTTCTCCAGTATCTATTACCTATGTAACTGAGAACTATTCACCAGTGAAGCGTGTAACAGCCATTAGTTTTATTAGTACAAGCTTTATGTTATCTGGTGTAATTGGTCAAAACTTAAGTGAAATTATTGTACGTTATACACATTGGCATAGCGTGTATTTTACCTTAACAATACTTTATCTCATTTTAGCTGTGGCCATTTATAAAAAAGTTCCTGAAAGTCCAGTCTACCACCCTCATATTCGTTTACTTAGCTTTTTCACTAATTTTAAAGCCTTTAAAACGAACAAAATGGTCTTACTATGTTATTTTGTATCACTAACCTTGTTAACGATGTTTATTAGTATGTATGATATATTTAATGCCTATATCACTTCAGATATTGTCGGCGGGAACCAAACAACTGCGATTAATGCAAAGCTATACGGCATCTTCGGCATGCTATTAGCTTTACTTGCAGGACGTTTAAGCGATCGTATCGGCGTCAAAAATGTCATCCTCACATCATTAATGATTAGTATTATATCGTTATTAGGTATGGCATGTACTACAAATGTTACTTTACTTGTGATGTGGAGTGTCATGTTTATTGCAGGAATTGCATTTTGTGTCCCTTCCGTCATCTCAAATGTAGGTATTGTAGTCAACGGTAATCAAGGATTCTTTTTATCTGTAAATACCTTTATTTTATTTTTAGGAACTGCACTTGCACCAATTATTAATATTTATATAGCACGCATACAAAGCTTTTCACTTCAATTTATTATTATCGCTTGTATTGGTATCATTTCTCTTTGTGTTGCACTTTTTCTACCTAAAACTAAACGCTATTAATTAACAATGGTATGTGTCTGGGGCATAATTATGTCTCAGGCTCTGAACTCTATATAGACAGTAATTGACTGGATTGAAAATACACTTATCCTAAGCTTTTTCAATCCGAGTCAACCTTGCCGGGGCGGGACTACGAATTCACAATGAATTCTAGCCCGCTCTAATTCTTTTACTATATACCTGCTGCAATATCTTTCAATATTTCTTCAACAGTAATCTTTGCACTGGTTAAAACAATAGGCACACCTGCACCTGGATGTGTACTTGCACCTGCAAAATATAGATCGTGATAGTCACGAGCAACATTTGGCGGTCGGTAATAATTACTTTGAGCGAGCGTTGGCATTAAGCCAAATGCTGCACCATACTGCGCATGATAGTCTCGTTGAAAATCTAACGGTGTAAAAATTGTTTCTGATACGATATGCTGTTTAATATTTTCAAGGGCTTCTATCGTTGCTAACTTGTGATAAATGATTTCCTTGATGCGAGCTACTATCGATTCATCCTGCCAATCTATTTTTGTTGTTTTCAACTCTGCAGTAGGCATAAGTACATATATACCTGTTTGTCCCTCAGGCGCTAGCGTCGTATCACCTACTGCTGGAACATAAATATATAATGATGGATCCTTTGACAATTGACCATTAAATATTTCTTTCACATTTTGTTCAAAATCTGCCGAAAAAATCACATTATGTAATAACAGGTTGTCTCTCAAGTCTTGATCTATACCAATATACATTAGGCATGCAGAACATGAATAATCTAATTGTGCTATTTTTTGTGGCGGATACTTTTTAACAGGGCTATGTTCAGGCATAAGATGTTGTGCTGCATATGGAAAATCAACAGTACATAATACCTTATCAAAGCGCTCAACAAGACCATTGCCTCTTATTCCATCGGCTCGTTTATATTTTGGGTCTATAATAATTTCATCGATTTGTGCGTTTAAACGAATATCGACACCCAAATCTTGATTTAAACGTGTTAAACCTTGCGCCATGCCGTACATGCCGCCTTTAATAAAATGCACACCAAACATCATTTCAATCATCGGTATAATAGAATATAGTGATGGCCCACGCTTGGGATCGATGCCAATATATAACGTTTGAAAAGCTAAGAGTTTTTGGATTTTATCATTATCAACATATTGTGCAATTAAATCATCTGCATGATTTAATGTCTTTAATTTAGCACCTTGCACTAATGACGTTAAGTTATAAAAATCACTAGGCTTACGAAACGTACGCTCTAAAAAATATTTGCGTGCAATTTCATAACGCTTATAAATATCAGTAAGAAATGACATAAAGCCATGTGTTGAACCTGGCTCGATGTGCTCTAACATTTGTTGTAATTGAGCTAGATCAGTAGGTACACGAACTTTGTCATCCTTAGCAAAATAGACATCATAAATATAAGGTAATTGTGTCATCTCTACATAATCTTCAAAGTTTTTGCCACATGCTTCAAATACTGCTTTATAGACTTCAGGAATCATCACAATTGTAGGGCCCATATCGAAAGTAAATCCATCTTTAGTAAACTGACTCATACGCCCACCAAGTTGATCATTTTTCTCAAACAATGTCACTTGATGACCTTTTGCTGCCAATCTTGCCGCGGATGCTAAACCAGTCACGCCTGCACCAATTACTGCTATATTCATTGCTATTCCACCTGTCCTTGATATTTCTTTTTTATACGTCGATAAAATTTTGCCTTATCTACTTTGGATACATACACGCGTTGATGTAATGTGTACCCTGCCTTTCTAACTTCATCAAGAATGCTCGCATAAATCACTGCAGCTAGCTCAATAATAGGTTGCGCTTGCTTATTAAACACATGAATATTCGACAGCGCATCATGGTAGGCTTGTTCTGCTATATAAGCTAATGCTTCCCACATCTTAATATAATTCGATGTCACACCTTGCTGATATTGTTGTTTAATATCAATATTAAAGTGCGCCAACCGTTCTTTACTAATATAAATACGTCCCTGTTCAAAGTCTTCTCCAACATCACGTAAAATATTAGTTAATTGTAAAGCTTCTCCTAATTTTCGTGCGACTCTAAACGTTTCTGTAGTTGGCTGTTGTGCTAAAATAGGTGTTAATACTTCTCCAACAGTTCCCGCAACCCCATAACAGTAATCTAACATAGCTTCATCGGTATCAAATTGCTCAAAATATTGATCTTTGCGTACTGTATCAATAAGCTTGTAAAATGCTGGGTATTCCATTTTAAATGTATGTGCGACATTTGAAAATGCGTGCATGATTCGCGCATCGCTTTGAAATTCAGGATGCAACTGTTGTTGTTCAATGGCCATAATATCTTGTCGTATGTACTGCAAATATTGTGGATCATGATGAACATCGATACTATCATCAATCACACGGCATACAGCATAAATCGCCCATACTGCACGTCTTTCTCTATCTGGTAAATAATCAAAGGCATAGGAGAAACTTTTAGAATGATGCTTCATCAGTTGATGGCAGTACTGAAAATGGTCATCTAGTGTCATCTCGTGCACCCTCCTTGTATTAAATATTTATAACATCACAAATGATACGTTCGGCCTTTCCATATAACGCTTCGCTTACAGTAAGACTGTATCCATGATGATAAAAACACACCACTAAAAAAGATAAATAAGATAGGGTGCAAACATAACATCCAACGTGAAAAATGACCTACTCGTCGATGTATGCGTATAAATTGCATTGTATAAAGAATATATAATATCCCCATGTTAACTTTAGATATCGGCTTTACTAACAAACTAAGTATTAAGCCTGATGCTGTAATAATCGATCCCATTAACCATATAACAATACTTGTCATAACCTTTGGCGAAGTTGCAGTAGCACCAACAGAAAAATGTTTAACCCATCCATGAACGAGTGACTGAATGCCATCTTCATACATTCGGAATTGAATATCTTGCTGTCCTTCATATAAATTTACTGGTAAGCCTTGTTGTGAATATGCTTGACCTAATGCGAACCCTTCAATAATATGATGTTTAGCTTGTTGATGTCCTTGTGTGGACTTATAATCAGTTGAATTAGTCAAGACAACAGGCCCAAAGGCCATGCGCGTAGTCTGCTGTCCGTCTATTAATGAAAATTGATTCGTACCAACTACTGTCAATGTATTAAATAGCGCCGATAAACTTTCATAAGGTCGTATAGTAGAATGATAAGGTTGGACACTTAACAAACCTCGGTAATCTTGTTGGTAGTAAGTATCGATGAGTGCTTGAATTGCTCTAGGGGATGTTAATGTCACATCGGCATCAACAAACAACAATAGTGGAGTTGATGCGTAGGTCGCACCTTGATAACAAGCCAATGACTTACCTTGCCATAATGACGGTTTATCAGCTTGAACTGAATAGACAGAAGCTCCAGCTGCGCGTGCGATTTCAGCAGTTTGATCTGTGGATCCATCATCCATCACAATCATTTCTACAGAAACGGTTTGTTGTGCTAATGACTTTAATAAGCGTGGTAAGCGTTGCGCTTCGTCACGCGCTGGAACAATAACGGATAATTCCAATTGTTTTGATGAATGAATCTTACTATGTGTCAATGGATGGCGTCGACCATACATAACTTTACCACTAATGATAGAAAAGAACGTAAATAGCATAGTTAATGAACTAATCCATTTCACTTTAGTCTCTCCTTTCACCGTGTTCGATAGCATTAATTTTATCCGCTACTTGTTGCCCGCTTAAAGTAACCATAGGCATGCCCCCACCCGGATTTACAGAACCACCAACAAAAAATAGATTATTAAAATAAGCACATTGCTTTGGAAACTTGAAGCCCTTATTTTTCTTTTTATCTGCCACAACGCCATAAATAGCACCACGATTAGAACGATAATGATGTTCTATATCTTCAGGCGTCCACATATCCTCAAACACAATGTGCGCTCTTAAATCATCTAATCCCATAGCTTCTAACTTATCCAAAACACGTTCTTTTAATTGCAGATAATCTTCCTGAGAGAAAGGTTGATTTTGAATATATGGAATATGCGGTAAAACTTTAATGCTCTCATAACCTTGAGGTGCCTGAGTTGGATCGGTTTTATTCGCATTCACTAAATAAATTGTTGGATCATACGGTAATATTTTGTCGTGAAAGACTTCACGATAATTACGCTTTGAATCTGCTGTGAAGAAAAAGTTATGATGTGCAAGCTGTGGAAAGTACTTATCAATACCTAAATGTAGTACAAGACCTGAACTTGCAGGTTCATAAATCTTTTCTAAACGTTCAATCTTTTTATCACTAAAATGCAGTAATTCACGATATGTCGGAATAACTTCCATATTTGAAATGAGATAGTCCGCTTCGACGCTTTCTCCAGTTGTTAGTCTCACACCTACAACTTTGTCAAATGACGTTTGAATGTTTTCTACACCTACACCAGTATGAATATGAACGCCTTCTTCACGCGCTAACGTTTCAAGTGCTTGAGCCAGATGATGCATTCCTCCTTTGACATACCACAAGCCTTGTTCTTGTTGCATATGATAAAGCATTGATAACACGGCTGGTGCGTCATATGAAGATGAACCAACATATTTAATAAAGTACCCTAACATATCTCTCAATTGTGGATTTGATACACGTCTATTAATAGCTTGTTGCATAGTAGAAAAATAATCAAAGCCACGCAATGCTTTAAACGGCCCGTGGTAAGTCAAAATTTCTGGTAAGGTATCTAAACCTAAGCGGAAATAGCCTTGTTCCGTAAAACGATGAATGCGTTCTGCGTAATCATAAAATGACATTAATTCTTGTCGATCTTGTGCTGTCAGAGTTGAATTATTATCAATAGTATCAGCAACATTATCATATAAATCTATCGTTTCCCCAGATGGAAAGAAACTACGCCATTGCAATGGCAATCGCTCTATATCTACGTAATCTCTCATTTCTTTACCACTGTGTTGAAAAAGCTGTTCAAAAATATAAGGCATAGTAAGAATAGATGGTCCTAAATCAAAACCAAATTGAGAGGTAGTTAGACGATTAACCTTTCCGCCGATATGGTCATTTTGTTCATATAAATCGACACGGTAGCCACTCTGTGCCATCCGAATCGCAGCGGAAATACCGCCAAGACCGCCACCAATCACAACTACTTTTTTAATTGGCATACACTCACTTCCTATCTGTTTTTCAATTTATGATAATAACGCTCGAGCTTAGGGCGATTATAACGTTGCACAATCATACATGGTAAATTTGCTAATAAAGCATATGTCATATGTGGTATTTTTATATATTTCGGCGCAGCAAGAAATACAAACATTGGTAACATCGCTATTCCATGAACAAATTCTGCACGCCGTGTTTCTATAATAAAATCATATATATCTTGCGCTGACGGTTGCGCCATTAGAGTCGATTTATTATAAATTGCCGGATTTAAACGATGTCCCTTTGGCAAATGATCTTTCCAGCGTTTGACTTGAAAGACATCATTCCAAAAATCTCCTTCACGTTCGAATGCGAATGACTTAAAACAGAAATCACACTTCATTAAAAATGTAGTACTTAAACGTGTTCCCCACACGGCAACCAACATCTGAAGCACAAACCAATAAATACCACTGCCTATGATGAGCCAAATAACGGATTTTTTACGCATGGTGTCCTGCCGTATAATCTGGATTATCTTTATTGAGTAACCAATTACCTGTCGCCAAGTATGAAGCAAACGCTGACCAACAAATATAAGGAATTAATAAATAACCCGCAATTCGATGTTTTTGATAGAATTGGACGGCGGTCGCAACAACTGCACTAAATAAAATATAACTGTCAATGAGGGCTGCACCACGTAATTTATATTTAAAATAAAGTAATGACCATAAGTAATTTAAACCTAACTGCAAGTAATATGTGGCTTGTGCTGCTTGATGCTGTTTTTGTTGTGAAATGATGTCATGAGCAATACCCATACTTAAATAAAGTGTTGGCCAGACAATCGGAAAAACATAGCCCGGTGGTGATAATGGTGGTTTAACATTTTTACTATAATCCCGACGTGCATTTTTTACGGTGATTTTGCCAATAATTTGACCACCGATTAAAGGTAAAGCAATACGACACAGCTTCTTGCTCACTTTGATACCGTTCATCTTCACATCCTCCTTTATGTTGAATAACGTAAATTTATAAAAGAATTAATTACATTTAGTTAATAATTTACCTATTCCCTTAAAAGATATGCATTAACCACTATATAACAAATTGGTCCTTTTAATATTTAAGGAAGAATTAAGCTGCATTTAGTTTTATTTTTATGTGTGTACGTTATGGTATGGGAGAGGTGAATAATATTGAAACGAATTAAAGTTGCAGATGCGCTAAGGGGATTTAGCTTATTAGGGATTTTTATAGCTAATTTACTTATATTTCAATTTGATTTAACTGGACAATTATATATTGATCATTTTCATTTAAGTCCATTCAACCACGGTGTTTTTAATATTATTAATATTCTTTTTGTAGGTAGTTTTATGCCTATCTTTGCTATGCTTTTTGGCTTTTCTATGGATAAATTATACCAATCCATGAAACGAAAAGGTGTTAAACGTCCGAAACTAAAACTCTTTCGTCGTGCTTTTTTCCTGATGATTATTGGAGGTTTACATGCATCTTACATATGGGGTGGAGATATATTATTTGGTTATGGCTTCTCTATGCTATTTGTCATTCCTTTCATTCATATGGGGAAACGTGCTTTTAAATACTTTACGCTCATTATTTTTGGATTATTGCTCGTACTATTTATTGTCATGCCATTTTCCGGTGATAATGGTATGCAAACAACACCTAGCAAACATGACACAGCAAATTATGTATCAAAGATTACAAAGATTTACAGTGAAGGTAGTTATTCAGATATTCGTCATGTTGATGAAACAGTTGAAGATCCAAAATTTGCTTTATTCGAAGATCAACTAGGGTCAATCTTTTTCCTACTCATTTTTATTCTTATTCCTTTAATGGAAGTGCCATTATTTACATTAGGTGTCTATTTATCTAAAAGTGGTTGGTTCGAAAAAGATGCGCTTGATTGGTGGTCCTCTAAATTATGGATATGGATTATACCCCTAGCACTTATCGGCAAATCAGCAGTACTCTGGGTTCAACATCCAACAATTGCTGAAAATTTCACGGAAGTGTTCGGTATCATACTCGCATTTGGTTATATGAGTTTATTTAAATATATGTATCAAAAATTACCACAACATTTTACATTCCGAGGTTTAGAACATATTGGTAAAATGTCACTGACCTTTTACTTAATACAAAGTGTGATTGGCACTATGATTTTTTATGGCTATGGCTTAGGACAATTCGGCAGCGACCATGTAACAATGATGTTTGGTATCTTTATTATTCTTTATGTTCTTCAAGTGCTAGTTGCTTCTTGGTATCAACGTCATTGGCGGTATGGACCAATGGAATATCTATTACGTATGTTTACCTATTGGCAATTACGTGTCGGCAAGAAAAAACATGCGAGACATCATTCCTAGAAAAAAAGTTTAGGCCAAAATTATGTATTAGGCTATGAACTATATATTGGCAGTAGTTGACTGGATTGAAAACACACTGATACCAAGCTTGTTTCAATCCTAGTCAACCTTGCCGGGGCGGGACTACGAATTCGTTATGAATGCTGTCCCGCCCTTTTTTTATTTTATGTTTATCCCTTAATCTTCTAATAATTGATATGGAATTAATAGATGCGAGTCATACTTGCCACCTGTATATATGTGATTTAAACCATGATTGACTGTATCTTGATGTTCATAGCGTGTCTTCATTCCTGGTACTGGTGTGCTTGTGCCTTTAACGACTTCACTACCCTTTATCACAACTTGTAATTGTTCTCCGCTTTTAAATAGCGTACTAGATGGCAAAATTTCTACTTCAACAGCAACAATTTCTTGAGGTGCAAGTTTATGTTCTTTCATATGGTGATGCCAAGGTTGTAGTGCTGTTGATTTTTCAATATCTAATTCTCGATGTGATACACGTAACCATCCAGTTGCCACTTGTCCATTTTCAATATGATTAAAATCAGGAAAATGTACCTCTTCTCCTTGACGATTGATTTTCTTTATGCCAATGAACAAGTCCATATCATCTGCTTCTTCTGTTGCTACCCATAACTTGAGTTTCATATTTCCAGTTATTTCAGTATTGTGAGTAAAACGTTTACTAAATCTCACTTCATCATCAAGTGAATCATCACTTAAATAGCTTACTGAAACTGTTTCTTCTGGTAACTGCGCTTGTAATGACATATCTTGTGCATTTAAATATAACGGCTTTTCACTCATCTGTGGTAATGGATATGCTGTCGCTGTGTTGTGATAACCCTGATAAAATTTATCACGTACTTCATAACTTACACGTGGTGTTTCAGGCCAATCATTATCAATACCTTTAAGGTAGTAATCAAAGAACGATTTTTGTTGTTCTAGTGATTCACGTGCATAATATGTTTCCCATTCTTTACGTCCATGAATTTTCAACCATTTATGCTGTGATGATGCTTGTTTAAATCCTTCAAATGTGCCACGATTATGGAGGCCTTGTGTAGACCAACTCGCACAGACAAACATAGGTATTTGAATGTGAGCTAATGGCGCTTGTTTAGCTTGCCAGTATTCATCAAACAACGGATGATTTTGTTGTGCAGCAATTAAATCTTCAATATCCATGTCTGGCCATCTTTGCACTAAACCTTGATACCAAAAACGGTAAAATCCTGTATCTGGAATACCACCATGAAAGGCGATTTCTCTATACATATCGTTCAATCCTTCCCACGGTATCATAGCTTTTAAATGCGTTGGATTTAGAGAAGCAACCCACCATTGCGTCACCGCTAAATAAGATACGCCATTCGTCCCTACATTGCCATTGCTCCATCGTTGTTTGCCAGCCCAATCGATGACTTGAGCATAATCTTTAGCTTCTGATAATCCCCAAGGATAAAGTGCACCAACTGATTTAGCACTACCTCTTAAAGCTACTTTTACAACAACATAATCATTAGGTACCCAAAAGCCTGGATCCGGTGATTCTTCAGGTGTAAAGCTTGACGTTAGAATTGTACCTATTGTTGGCCACATAGGTCCCATATTTGTGATTTTAGGTTTATTATCTTTTCCATAGGTATCTGCAGATATAACAACAGGAAATTGCCCTTCTTTATTTGGTCTAAATATATTCACATATAATTGTGTACCATCTTCCATTGTCACTGGTCTATCTTTTTCCATTATCATTTCTTGATTTCCATATTGAACACTATCAACGACTATATGATTAGTTCCTTCTTTAATCTGTTCTAATGGTGTAACTGTTAATTGTGGATTACCTAACATATCTTTTTCCATCGTTTGTCATCCCTTTCATGTTTCTGCATTTTAATTACAATTTCATTCTAACCACTGTATCATTTTTAACAACAAGCAGACCATCGCAATTTGTTTGAAAATCAACATAGGAGTCAAAACTGTTTATAATTAGACTGGAATGAGGAGGGAGTATGTGGCACAAGATCGTAGAATTAGAAAATCTAAACAAGCGATACACCATGCCTTTTTACAATTACTAACAGAAACGTCGTTTGATAAGCTAACTATACAACAATTAACTGAAACTGCTGATATTAATCGTAGTACGTTTTATAGTTATTACGTAGATAAATATGATTTATTAGAAGAAATTGAGAATAAACTCATACAAGATTTACAATATTTTATTGCTGAACAACATCAACAACAACACAACATCATGCTTAAAAACATCATCACCTATTTAATCGAGCACATTGATAATCATAGAGATGTATTTAGCATCTTATTTAAAATTGGTAAAGCATCAATGATTCAAGAAAAACTTTATAACCTTATTTATAATCATTTAAGTCAATATAAAAATGAAGATGATACGATTGAAGGCATGCCATTTTCTTATTATATGAGCTATGTTTCAGGTGCAGGAATTTCTTTAGTCAAACATTGGATTCAAGATCCGCATCCTATAGCCAAAGCACAACTTGAATATCACTTTTATCAAATTGTTAGCCATGGTGCAGCAATTATGATTCGATTTGACTCATAAAAACACAAAAGAGCCTAGAACATTGAATGTTCTAGGCTCTTTCTATAATGGTTAATTACATTACTACAACGTTAGTAGCTTGGTCGCCACGTTGACCTTCAGTAATGTCGAATTCAACTTTTTGACCTTCTTCTAAAGTTTTGTAACCTTCACCAGCGATACCACTGAAATGTACGAATACGTCATTTCCGTCTTCTCTTTCGATGAAACCAAAACCTTTTTCTGCGTTAAACCATTTTACTGTACCGTTATTCATATAGAATACCTCCGTGTGCTTTTGCACTAATATTTGTAACAAAATCATGTATAAAAAAGAGAGTATTCTAGATAAACACACTACAATTTCACGAACTTTTATTACGATAGACTAACTATAACGTATATTTCATGATAAGTAAAGCTTTTTACTAAAATAAATAATTATAAGTTTTAGTTATTTTTATTTTCAACTGGTAAAACCCTACTAAATCCTACAGTTATCCGCTTCACTTTGTAACTTATAATTTATCTATATACTAATCCACCATCTGTAAGAATAGCTTGACCTGTAATATAGTCTGAATCATCTGATGCTAAGAATGATACTAGATTAGCCACATCTCGTGGTTCTTGATAACGTCCTAATTTAATTGCAGCTGAAAATTCAGCAAAAGCTTCACCTGGTTGTAACTCGTCGTTATAGCGTACCATTTCAGCATCGATACGATCCCACATTTCTGTTTTAGCAACACCTGGACAATAAGCGTTCACTGTAATATGATCTTGCGCTAACTCTTTTGCTGCTGCTTGTGTAAATGAACGCACCGCGTGTTTTGAAGCTGAATATGTGCTTAACATTTCATAAGATTCATGTCCGGCAATGCTGCAGGCATTGATGATTTTACCTTTAGTATGTTGTTTTTTAAATTGTTCTGCTGCTGCTTGTGTGCCATAAACCATACCAAAAACATTAATATTAAACACACGTTGAAGTTGCGCTTCATCAACTTCTAAAAATGGACTTACTGCATCAACACCAGCATTGTTTACGAACACATCTAATTGACCAAATTCAGCTACTGCAAATCTAACCAATTCTTGTTGTTCTTTTTTCACTGATACATCACTTCTAAAAGCAACAACGTTATAGCCTTTACCTTTGAATTCTTCTTCTGTTTTTAATAAAACATCTCCATTAATATCTTGGATAACTACGTTAAAACCATCATTCGCTAAGCGTTCTGCAATGCCTTTACCTAATCCACCTGCTGAACCTGTAACTACTGCTGTTTTTGACATAATAAACAACTCCTTAAGATTATTAATCTATCTCTCACTTACTAGTTTAGCCTTAAGAAGTAAAATTACAATAAATACGCATAAAAACCAGCTCATTTTAACATATCTTTCAAACTTGTAAGCTGAAACTAATATTTTGAAAGATTAGATAAAGGCTCATACATATAACCATTTATATAATCAAATTATAATAAATCATTTGAGGTGAAGTACTATGACAATATTGAAAAATATCATTTCAACACTTTTCTGTCTCGCAATGGTGGCTTTGGGTTTATTCATCATCATGAAAATTGGTGGTCACTATTTCCCACAAGTTGACATGTTACGCACAATCAATGAATATAACCCGCTCTCTAATCTGGATATCTATTATTAACGGTATTCTGTGCGACTTACAAACACAAAGATTAAAGTAATTAGCACGCAAATATATAAAGCAAACCAAACATTCAGAATGGCAAAGGGCATATTCAATAATTGAGATACATCTTTGTTATAAACGGATAATAACTCACTCACGGGTGGAAAGACCCATAAGATAAATTTTAATATTGAAAAATTTTGTATCAGAGGTATCTTCAAAATTGAAATTAAATATATCAACACCAGTACTAACCAGCGATACTTTTGAGATAAACCTTGAATAACTTTTAACAATAATGTAAAAACAATTCCTAATAGCGCTAATGCTATGTGAATGTATATTCCTAAAAGAATATTAGAAACTGAAAGATGTTGCTCAAACCTCATCGTCACAATTGGATATGCCACAGCAAATAATATGAAAGGTATAGACACTAGACAGCTAAATACCAATTTACCCAAAATGTATTTCCTTTTCCCATTCAATTGGACAAACAACAATTGTTGTTCTTCGATATTTTCTAAATTTAAAATTATTGTAGTTAACCATGTCATGATGAACAATAAAATAATAGCACTGCTAGCAAAGCTTGAGAGAATAGGCTGTCCTGAATAAAAATAAAGCATGATAAGCGCAGTTAGAAAGAACATACAAGGGGCAATGTATTGATATGCTGTAATAAATTTCTTATATTGATAGATGACAAGACCGCCCATTATGTCCACTCCTTCACTGTTGTTATATCATATTGTTTATCTATTAATATTTTTAGAAGATGATTACATTGTTGTTGATTAACTTTTATTAAAGTACACGTTGAGTGCTGTTCAATGATTTCCATATCAAACTCTCTTACTAATTCATTTAAGTCTATTTGGCTAACAAATTGTGTTTCAATTATTTTATAACTTACTTGAGCCTGTTCCGTTAGTTTCATGAGACGCTGTGTACTTAATTTAAATTGGTGTGTGACTAATCCGTAATGCTGCGCTTCATCATGTGAGGTTAATATTACTGTTGCATATTGTTTCAAATACTTCAATATAGATGTTAGCACTGAAACAGATTGTTTATCTAATCCTGAAAAAGGTTCATCCAAAATATAAATGTCTGCTTGTTTTAATAAGCATTGTATTAGGTTTAATTTTTGTTGCGTCCCTTTTGAACATTGTTTAATCGGTTGTGATAAAAATGCCTCAATATGGAAACGTTGAATTAAATCATCTAAAGCGAAACAGCTATGTTGCACTTCATAAAGTTGTTCAACAAATAATAGATATTGTTGTACCGTTAATGTTATGGATTTAGGTAAATGATCAGGTGCATAACTCACTTGCCCATTAATAGTTACATTTCCCACTGTTGGTTTATATATTTGTGCTAACATCTTTAAAGTAACACTTTTACCCGAACCATTAGCCCCAACGATTTGGATAATGCTCTGATTAGGAAATTCAATCGTCATATCACTAAAAATCACTTGTCCATTGATAACTTTAGTGAGAGATTTCCCTTTAATAGCTAAGTCCATCATACCTTTGTCTCCTTATTTGTTTCTGTCTTTATAACGTAAGCTTAACATCATTTTCTTGAATCAAATTTATTATCCTATCGTGTTTGACAATCATATACAAGCATTCCAACACGATAAACGAATTATACAGAGATGACATCATTTTTGAGATTATAGCCACTTCAAAGTGATGTATAAACCTATTAATGTGATAAAGAGGACAGGTAATGTAATCACAACCCCTGTCTTAATATACGTCCACCAAGAAATTTTCATCCCTTTTTGGCTTAAGACATGAAGCCATAACAATGTGGCAAGGGAACCAATAGGCGTCATTTTAGGTCCTAAGTCAGAACCAATCACATTAGCGTAAATCATGCCTTCTTTAACTATTCCTACTACAGCTGCTTGGTCGATAGCTATCGCATCAATCATCACGGTAGGCATATTATTCATCACAGAAGATAATATTGCTGACATAAAGCCCATACCCATAATGCTTGTAAAGAGGCCATGATGTGCTATCGTCACTAATACATGTGATAATAATGTTGTAATGCCTACATTTTTCAAACCAAAAACAACCAAATACATTCCTATGGAAAAGATAACAATATTCCATGGTGCACCTTTGACCACCTTTGTTGTATTAACAACATGCGATTGCAGTGCTAATGCTAAGAAAACAAGTGCAATCGTTCCAGCAATAAATGATATCGGTATAGGTAAAAATTCACTTAGTATATAACCTATAAATAGCACACTGAGTACAAGCCATGACCAACGAAATAATCGATAATCTTTAATCACTGCTGTAGGTTCTTTTAATTGTGAATGATCAAAATGTTTAGGAATTGTTTTTCTAAAATAAAGCCACAACACAATGATACTTGCAAAAAGGGAAAAGAAATTCGGTATTAGCATTCTAATTGCGTAACCCATAAAACTCAAACTAAAAAAATCAGCTGAAACGATGTTCACTAAATTGCTGACGGTAAAAGGCAATGATGTCGTATCTGCAATAAAACCACATGCAATAATAAATGGGAAAATGACTTTTTCTTTAAAGCCAAGATGACGTACCATAGCTAAGACAATAGGCGTTAAAATGAGGGCTGCACCGTCATTAGCAAAGCAAGCTGCAACGATTGCACCTAAAAGTAAAATATAGATAAACATCTTTACCCCTTTACCATTAGAAGCACGTACCATATGTAATGCTGCCCATTCAAAAAAGCCAATTTCATCTAAAATTAACGAGATGATAATCAATGCGACAAAAGTTAACGTCGCATTCCATACAATATCAGTAACTTTAACAACATCTCCAATGCTGACCACACCTGTTAATAAAGCAATGATGGCACCCATCAATGCAGTGATACCAATATCTAAGCCCTTTGGCTGCCAAATAATAAAAATAATCGTCACTATAAATATAAGGATCGCTAGCATAGTTATCATTGACTTCCACCTCGCTCAAGATCATTACAAATACACATCGGATTAGATTGGTGAATCTGATTTAGCTGCTGTATTAACTGTTGATAATGTTCTTGATTTAAGCGATACATTCGCTTATTACCTTCTTTACGTACTTCTACAAAATGATGTGCAACTAGCACTTTCATATGGTGGCTCAGTGTTGGTTGCGAAATATTAAAGTATTTTAAAATATTGTCTGCACACAACTCATCACATGATAGTAAGTCTAAGATTTCTAAGCGTGTCGCATCTGCACATACCTTTAATTTTACTGCTAACGATTGATATGACATGGCTATCCTCCTTTATCCATATATAGATTAACATCTATATAGATAGAGGTCTATATGTATTTTACATAAAATTAAACCTCTCTACATTACCAAATATTGGCAATATAGAGAGGTCATCATTCATTATAATTGTACTGGGATTTTACCTTTAAAGTTCACATACCGATATGCTGCCATTACCGCTTCCTCATCAGGGGGGTCAACATCTTCTAATTGGTAATGTACGCCTAACGTCTTCCATTTATGAACACCGAGCTGATGATAAGGTAAGATTTCAAACTTTTCTACATTATCTAGCGAATTAATAAATTCTCCTAGTCGTATCAAGTCTTCTTTATCGTCTGAGTAACCTGGAACAAGTACATGACGAATCCACACGGGTTGTTTCATTTCTGATAATTTTTGAGCGAATTTCAATATATGGGTATTGGGTCTTCCTGTTAAAGCCATATGCTTATCATTATCAATATGTTTGATATCTAATAAGATTAAATCCGTATACTGCTGTAGTGTGTCAAAATGACGATTGAAAGCAATGGTATCATTGGCACAACCTGCTGATGTATCAATACATGTATGAATACCATATGCTTTTAAAGATTTAAATAGCGCTTCTAAAAATGGCATTTGAAGTAATGGTTCTCCACCACTTACGGTCACACCACCACCTGAGGCATCAAAGTATGGCTGATATGGTAATATTTCGTTAACCATTTCATCAACAGTCACTTCTCTTGATGGCTCATTAATCTTCCACGTATCAGGATTATGGCAATATAAACAGCGTAATAAGCAACCTTGCGTGAACAATATATATCTTAATCCAGGTCCGTCGACAGTGCCCATACTTTCAACGGAATGTATGTGTCCTTTAATCATTTGACTCCCACCCTACTTCTATTACATTTGTTCATGGAATGTACGAGAAATAACATCTAACTGCTGTTCACGTGTTAATTTAATAAAGTTTACCGCGTATCCAGATACACGAATCGTCAATTGTGGATATTCTTCAGGATGTTCCATTGCATCCATTAATGTTTCTCTGTTAAATACGTTAATATTTAAATGGTGTCCATGTTGCATAGCATAACCATCTAGCATACTTGTCAAGTTTCTATTTTGATCGTCATCTTCTTTTCCAAGTGATTTTGGCACAATACTGAAGGTATTAGAAATACCGTCTTTACAGCAATCATATGGGATTTTAGCAACCGAACTTAATGATGATAATGCACCTTTTTGATCGCGTCCGTGCATTGGATTAGCACCTGGTGCAAATGGTTCTCCTGCTTTACGACCATCTGGTGTGTTACCAGTCTTTTTACCGTAAACAACGTTTGAAGTGATTGTTAAGACACTCATCGTATGTTCAGAATCACGATATGTTTTGTGACTACGTAGCTTAGTCATAAAGCGCTCAACGAGTTCGACAGCAATATCATCAACGCGACTATCATTATTACCATATTTAGGGAAATCGCCTGTAATATCGAAATCAACCACTAAACCATCTTCATTACGAATTGGTTTCACTTGGGCATATTTAATTGCTGAAAGTGAATCAGCTGCGACAGATAATCCTGCAATACCTGTTGCCATCGTACGAATAATGTTCGTGTCATGTAAAGCCATTTCAATACGTTCATAACTGTACTTATCATGCATGTAATGGATGATATTTAACGAATTAATATAGACACCTGCAAGCCAGTCCATCATTTTATCAAACTTATCATATACTTCATCGTAATCTAATATTTCTGTATCAATACCTTTATATTCCGGTCCTACTTGATTGCCAGATTTTTCATCTTTACCACCATTAATCGCATATAATAATGTTTTTGCTAAGTTAGCACGCGCGCCGAAGAATTGCATTTGTTTACCAATCTTCATGGCAGATACACAACATGCAATACCGTAATCATCGCCATAGCTTTCACGCATTAAATCATCATTTTCATATTGAATTGAACTTGTTTTGATACTCATTTTAGCACAATACGTTTTGAAATTATCAGGTAAGCGTACAGACCATAGCACAGTTAAGTTTGGTTCTGGCGCTGGTCCAAGGTTATCTAATGAATGTAAGAAACGGAATGAGTTTTTCGTTACGAGCGGACGTCCGTCAATGCCTACACCACCGATTGATTCAGTTACCCAAGTTGGGTCACCTGAAAATAGTTCATTGTAATCTGGTGTACGTGCGAATTTTACAATACGTAATTTCATGATGAAATGATCGATAATTTCTTGAACTTCACTTTCTGTGATTGTTCCATTATTTAAATCACGTTCAGCATAAATATCTAAGAACGTTGATGTTCTACCTAAACTCATTGCTGCACCATTTTGTTCTTTAATTGCTGCAAGATAAGCAAGGTATAACCATTGCACTGCTTCTTTAAAGTTTTCAGCTGGACGACTTAAATCGAAGCCATACGTTTGACCTAATTCTTTTAACTCTTTTAATGCACGATATTGTTCTGATAATTCTTCGCGCAAGCGGATAACATCTTCTGACATTTCTGTAGACATCGTATGGAAATCATGTAGTTTTTGTTCCATCAAGAAGTCTACACCGTAGAGTGCAACACGACGGTAGTCACCGATAATACGTCCACGTCCGTAAGCGTCTGGTAATCCTGTAATGACACCTGCTTTACGACAAGCAAGCATTTCTTTAGAATACGCATCAAAAACACCTTGGTTATGGGTTTTACGATATTCTGTAAATATTTTTTCTGTATCGGCATCTAATTCATAACCATAAGCTTCACAAGCTGCTTTAGCCATACGAATACCACCAAATGGTTGCATAGAGCGTTTAAACGGTTTGTCCGTTTGTACACCCACTATAGTTTCTAAATCTTTATCAAGATAGCCTGCATCATGAGAAGTTATTGTTGAAGCAACTTTAGTGTCCATATCCCACATGCCACCACGTTCACGTTCTTCTTTAGACAGTTGCATCACTTGTTGCCATAATGTTTGGGTTGCTTCTGTAGGTCCTGTTAGAAACGCATCGTCTCCTTCATATAAATTGTAATTCAATTGGATAAATTCTCTTACATCTACATGTTTGTTCCAACGACCATTTTTAAAACCTTGCCAAGCATCAGTATGTTTATATGTTTCTTTCATACAGTTGCCCTCCATTTCTGTTGTAAGTGTTTTCAAGAGCATTGTAGCATGGTTATTGTGATTTTTTTCACATGATTTATGACTAATTTTCATCAAATATTTGTCTAAATCGTAAACCTGTATTAGTTTGTAAAACAGTTTAATGTTCATTTAGTTGTGTTATGCAACAGTTGTATTGTGCAATGTATAAAATGTAGTTTTGAACTATCAATCATTCATATAATCAAGCATGAAACGCGAAGCAATAATCAAATTTGACTTTTGCTCCGCGTTTCTTATGTCAGCTTTAACTTCTATTTTTGATTGCCAACTTTTAATCGTCTTGTTGGTTGTCTATTACTTTACCTGTTTGCGCATCTACTGTGATATCACGTTGTTCTTTACCTTTTTGTAACGTGATATCATAGACTAACTTACCATCATCTTTACTGAGTGACCATTCTTTAATCTCACCATCAAATGCTCGTTGTGCTGCTTTAATAGCTGATTTATAGCTTTTCACTTCGCTATATTTAAACGTGTCTTGGTCATCTGAATGATCTTGATCACCTTTTTCTGATTTTTTATGCTCGACACGTTGGCTTTTATCGTTAACTATAACCTCAGATTCATTATGGTTCTGAGGGTTTTGCTGTTCGACTTTGTAAACCCATTCTCCATTTGATTTTTCAAAAGAGATTTCGGTCACTTGCTGATTTTTATAACTGTTCTGAGCTTTTTTAATCGCGTCTTCAGGTTTCGTTTTAACTTCTTTTAATACAATTGTCCCCTGATGACTATCTTTTTGATGGTTCGATGTCGTGGTATGGTTATCTGATTGACTACAAGCACCTAAAAATAGTACCGATGCTGTAATCAATGTGATTGTTTTCTCTTTTTTCATGTTGTTGCACTCCTTTTTATGTGTTAATAGACGTTTCCCGCTGAACATCGAACAAAACACATTTTAAGAAATTTTATACATTAGATATTAAACAAATGGGAGCGTGATAGCACTCATTTTGAATTCGTAGTCCCGCTTCCAGCAAGGTTGACTAGAATTGAAAAAAGCTAGGGATAAATGTATTTTCAATCTAGACAACTACTACCAATATATTTGTTTAGACTGAGACAGCACACTGTGAAAGTGAAACCATACAATACAAATCATTAAATATAAAAAGGCACAAAGACGCCTTTAATTTCAAATCATCTTTGTGCCATTATCTTTGAATTTATATTACAGCGTTGTATGAATCATTAATTATTTAACAAATCATATTGTACGATGCTGTCAAGTGCTGCTAAAATCGCTTCTTCTTGTGTCGCTATTGGTGTCCAGCCAAGATATTTCCTAGCTTGTTCATTACTAACATTACGATTAATATCAAGTAATAATTTGCCCTCTTTCGCTTGCTTATTCACTTTTGCACCTAACGATAATATAAAATTAGGCACGCGTTTTGTTGATACTTTCTGTGCTAGATTTGGGCGTTCTTTCTTAATAAGCGCTGCGATTTCCGGCATAGTAATCTGACCGTCTGCAGTGGCAATAAAGCGTTTACCGTCTGCTTCATTATGCGTCATTGCACGAATATGCAAATCGGCGACATCTCTCACGTCAACAATATTTAATGCAATATTTGGGATGCGCTTCATTGACCCATTAACTAAATTTTTGACTAAATCAAAACTACCAGAAATATGGGCATCTAAAGATGGGCCCATCATTGCTACTGGATTGATTGTTGCAAATTCTATTTTACGCGTCGCATTTTCAACATAATTCCATGCAGCTTTTTCAGCCAATAATTTAGATTTTTCATAAGCGGATAAGCCCGGTTCATGTTCATCTGTCCAATTACGTTCCGTCGTTATACTTGATTTATCCTTATTACTAAAACCAACCGCACCAAAATTTGATGTCATCACAACACGTTGCACACCTGCATGATCAGCAGCACGTAAAATACGTTGCACACCTTCGATTGCAGGACGTATTACTTCTGACTCATCGTCAGGAATTTCAAAAAAGACAGGCGAAGCGACACTTAGCACATATTGACAGCCTTGCATCGCATCATCCCAATGTTCATCACTAGATAAATCTGCTTCGACAAATGTGAGTCGTTCTGTTGGAATATCATTGGCTTTCATTGTATTTAAAATATTTGCTTGTTTATTGATAGAACGCACAGTTGTACGTACGTCATAACCTTGTTTCAATAGTTCCGAAATAATACGCATGCCTAAAAAGCCGGTACCACCTGTCACTAATACTTTACTATCCATGCTCATAACCTCCTGGCTACTTCTTTTTAAGAGTAAATTTTAACAGCTTATCACATTATAACGTTAATAAAATAACTTAATTCACTGTTTATTTAGCAGCTCATCTTATTAAAATACCCCTTAATCAACATGACCAAGCATCATATCAATTAAGAGGTATCTTTTTTTATTTCATCTATTTATGTTGCTGTTTTTTAGGACCTTTTAATGGCCACCAATTTCCTTTACCTAGCGTGCTTACTACGGCTGGAATAAACAATGGTAAGATGAATAAATTATATATAAGTAGCCCCAAAATGAGTATTGTCGCAATTTGCATCAGTGTGAGCATTCCTGATGTGTACAATGCCGCAATGGTACCAACGATAATAATGCATGCTGTGACAATAACCGTACCCATTTTCTTCATCGCAGTTATTAATGCATTATGAATATCATGTGTGCGTACTTCCTCATTAAAGCGGTTGAGTAAGAAGATTGCATAATCAATACCTAATGAGAATAATATAACTAGGCTAAAGAATGGTGCTACTAAAAGTACGCCTTTTTCACCAAACGAATAATCAAATAGCACATTGGCGATACCCATAGAAACGTAATACGTAATGAGTATTGAGAACATCATATACAACGGCATAATAATAGAACGTTTAAAGACGACAAGTACTAAGAATGTAACTAGAGACATTAATATAATCACTTTCGTCATATCCGTATTAATCGTGTGGTCTAAATCTGCGTTTTGTGAGGTAACACCGCCGTATTCAATCTTGCTATTTTTAAATACAGTACCATTTTTCTGATTATCTACTGTATTTTTAATGTTATTTAACGTTTTAAAGGCTGACTTAGAATAAGGATTTTGTTTTAATTCTACATTGAGCAAGACAACATTACCGTGGTTTGCACTATATTGGTCAATTGAGCGTTTCATATCTTTATTATTCAGCATATCTTGTGAAATATACATACCTGAACGGTTAACACTATCGTCTTGTGACATACCTTTCAAATAGCTTTGTATTTCTTTTTGACCATCGATGACTTGTTCATTACCTTGTTGTGCTTGTTGCAAGCCTTGGGATAATTGACTTGCTTGCTGTGTAATACTTTGAACACCAGCCTGTGGATTTTGACTTGCTTGTTGCATTTGTTGCTGTACAACTTGACTTTGTGTCAATGGCTGAACCTTTTGTTGCATTGTACCTAAACCATTGTTAATTTGTCCTAATCCTTTATTGGCTTTCGTCAATTGTTGTTGAATTTCATTTAATTGATTTGTGGCAGATAATTGCTTAATTGGGGTGCCTGTTGGACGAGTAATCGTATTAACACCTTTGACATTATCGATTTTATTTATACTTTTCGTTAACGTTTCTAAATCACTTAACCCTTTAGATGTTGTTAATTTATCATTATCTTTGATGGCAATGGTTACCGGGAAAGCTTCTCCTAATTCAAATTTATCTTTGATAATATCTAATGCTTTAACAGAGCCATAATGATTACTTATTTCATTTGTATTATCGTATGTGATTTTATTTGGTGTGAAGTAAATAAGTGGTAAAAATACAGCTAAAATCACTAAAATGACAACGAATGCGTGTTTACTAGATAAATTTCCAAGTTTACCCCAAAATCGATTTTCTTTGTGCGATGTTGCTTTTTTACTTGGCCAAAATATTTTTTCGCCTAATAACACCATGATAAGTGGAAGTAATGTGTACATAATAATTAATAAACATACTACACCTACGCCGATACCCACTGCAGAGCGGAATAAATCGAATTGTGCAAACAAAATCACTAAGAAGCTGACAAAAATTGTACTTCCACAAATGAGTATCGTTTTACCGCCACTCACAAATGTTTCATAAACCGCTTTCGTCTTATCATCATGCGCGGCCAGCTCTTCTTTGTATCGATTCAATAATAAAATACAATAATCTGTACCAATACCAAACAATAAAGCTACTAAAAACGGCTGAATATATACTGATACTGGGAAATCGCAATATTTTACTAAGAATGCAATAATTGCAGAGCTAAATAAATAAGATAAACCTACAATAAACAATGGAATAAATGGTGTGACAACAGAGCGGAATACTACAAATAGAATGATCAGAATTAAAGCAACTGTTACAATTTCTGTTTTCTGTAGCCCTTTATCTGTCGCTTTATTAATATCATGTGTAACTAAATCATTATTAGTTAAGTACACTTTTCCAGGGTGATTGTCAATTTTATTAATCTTATCAGCCACTTTGACAGAATCACCTGTTGTCATTTCAACTGGAATCATTATTGTTTTTTTATCTTTTGAGACAACTTTTTTGAAGGTATCTTTATTGGTATACGGTGATATAACATGATTAACGCCATCTATCTTTTTAATTTCTTTAATAAAATGTTCTACTTTGTCATTGCCTTGTTCACTTAATGGTTCTTTCATTTTGATGACTGCAACTATGGAATTAGAATTTGCTCCTACGTCTTTCAACATATGTTCATATTTTTGTGACGATGTACTATCAGGAGGCTTAATTTCACCCTTTTCTTTTGCCAATTGAGACAAATTTGGTGCAAAAATAAGTGACAACACAATTACAATGATTACTAATATTGAAATCGGCCATTTAAATCTCAAAATTGTCTTCATTATCTCTTACTCCCTTTTTATTTTTTAGCAAGGTCATTATCTAACTAAGTGTTAACCATTGCTTTCTGTAGTATTTTCGTTTATCTTTTAATAGACAAATTGTCTATTATGTAAGATACCACAAAACATTTGATATTTCTCATTAAAAATTTCTAGATTTGCACTATAATAGACGTTTTTAAAATTTGTGTTGATTAAATTCCAAATGATAGACGAATAAGGAGGAAAACAACATGGACAAACGACAAAAACGGACGAATAACTATTTAAAAAAAGGCTTAACACAATTATTAAGCACTCAAAACTATTCAGACATTACCATACAACAACTTGCTGAAGCATCACATATCAACCGCAGTACATTTTACTTACATTATCAAAGTAAAGATGACTTTATTGTTTCAATCATTGATGAAACAATTACAGAGTTATTAGATTATGTAAAACGAGATTCATCCTCAGAAGATGCCATTTTCAGTTCAGAATTTAAAGTATCATTTTATAAGTTATTAGAATACATTGAAATGAATTATGAGTTTATTCGTGTTCTGTTTATCAATATGAATAATACAAGATTCCGTTCACTATTAGTTGAAAAGGTACGAGAAAATATTTTCCTACCTTTATTAGAGAAAAATCATGTTTCATTAACGTTTAAAAATGAAATTGCATTAAACTTTATTATTCATGGGCATTTAGGCGTTATTGAACGTTGGATTAATGACAATGTTCAATATAGCTCACATTATATCGCTCAAGTCATGCTTGAAATAGCTAACACTAATCCTTTTGAGCTATTAGGCATCGAGTCAGAACTAGAAGAGCGCTAAAGAAACAGAGAATAGAACATCCTTTTTAGAAAAACCAAGGAGCGGAACAGCATTCATGATGAATTCGTAGTCCCGCTCCTGCCAAGTTGACTAGGAGTGAAAAAGCTTGGTATCCAGCGTATTTGCACTCCAGTCAACTACTGCCAATATAGCATTCAGCGCCTAAAACATAATGTTGTCCCAGACTCTGGTTTCTTTATTGATAATACTTTGTATGATTGGCTTCTTAGGGAGAGAACTTCAGCCACCCAACTTGCGTTGCCTGGTAAACTTCTTCTCGAAATTCTCTTTGTTGGGGCCAACCCCAACTTTCGTTGTTCGTGGAAATGCTTGTTGCATTTCTCTTTGTTGGGGCCCCCACCCCAACTTGCTGTGTTTGTTTATTTTACTTTATATTCTTTTTCTATTTTTGATCATAGTAATTGTAAAGATAAACGCTATAATTAGTCCACCACTTATACATAGACTGATGACTATGGGCCGTTTCATCCCGGATACTTTAACCACTTCTACTTTTGGCGGGTGTGTTCCCGGTAAAAATGAACGTTGATACGTTAAATGCACATATTTACCGTGATTGATTTTGAACTGATAACCTTTGTGATCTTTAGGTACAACATCATATAAATCTTTCTTCACATAATACATTTTCCCTTGAATACGATGCTGACCTTTACTAAGCACTTTGCGATAATCATAATTTTTGAAAGCACGTCGAACCATGATATTAGAAAGTTGTTGACGCACATGTTTTGCTCGTTCATCAGCAAATGGCTGTACTTGAAATAGCACTGAATGAATTCTTAAGTTATTTTGTTTAGCTGTTAACGCTAAGTTATAGCCGTGATTGCTGGTACCTGTTTTTAAACCATCAGCACCCGCTAAACCATCAGCTTGTGCGGGTAATGATAAATTAGTGTTTTTAAGCATATGACCATGTTGTTTATCGGACGTCAGTCTTGTAATCTTCAACACTTTAGGATGTTGCTTTACTAATTGTTGTGTTAATACAGCCATATCTTTCGCAGTCGTTTTAGAGAAATGTTGTTGCTTGTATTTTGACGGTGCAAAGGGCTTTATTAATCTATTATCTGCACCACTAGGATTATTAAAATGCGTATGTCTCATGTGCAATGCTTGCGCCTTACGATTCATACGATGTGTGAAATCAGATGAGTTGCCATCAATATGTTCTGCCAACACCAACATTGCTGCATTACTTGACGCTAATGCACCTTGTTTTAATAATTGCTTAATCGTATATGTTTTACCTTTAATCAATGGAAAGGTTGTTAATCCCGGTATGCGTGACATTTTGGCATATCGTCCTGAAACTTTTACTTCATCAGTTAATTTAATTTTACCTTTATCTATGTCGTCTAATACTAAATAAATAGTCATTAGCTTGGTAATTGATGCTGGATCTACGTTGTCATGCTGATGATAGTCGTAAAGAATTTGTCCTTGTTGCGTAGTTACAATCATACTTTTAGGATTGTAGTGCTGAGCGATATGTTGCTTTTCCGCTTCAGCGATTTGTGTGGGCGTTTTTGCTGCATAGGTAGTTAATGGACTAAACATCATACATAAGCATAATAGAAGTACAAAGCCTTTTATTTGTCTCACCGTTTAAATCCACCTTTTTTATCTCTTTTCTTTAAAATATCATGTTATATGCTGTGACACCATTTAAAAAGGATACAACTACCCTTGTTTTTCTAATTACTTTATCTATCTAACCACTCACGCAAGCCATAATCGTATCTATTAATGAAAAAACTGACGAATGCCCTTAAAGACTTCGTCAGTTTTTGAGTATGCGTACTATTCGGCTACTTTTAAATAATATATCGCTAAAATTAAACACGTCGCAATTGCTGTAACAATTACAAAGACATGTCCTACATTGATAAACACGATACTCATCATATATGCCACAATAATAATTATAATTTGATAGACAATTGGTTTTACTATTTTTAAATGTGCGTGAAAATATGATGAATTAAACCATAGTCCTGCTAAAAATAGCACTATACTTACATATAATAAGTTGATTTCAAAGAAACGATACAGCTCGTTACTATTACTATATACAAGTGCTGTATTTAACATACCTAATGCAATATTAATCACCAAATGTGTATACACAAGTAAAAATCCTATCGACTTATGCTGGTGATTGATATAGTTTTCAGTGACTAGCCAATAAATCCCAAATAGACTAACCAAAATTAGAAATTGAAATATATAAATAATGTCAAAATGTTTAATACTAAAGGTAGATGCTAAACCGACAAGCACTTCTCCAAAAATAATTATCGTTAGTAATGAAAAACGTTCAACTAAGTGCATCATATTGACTGGTGATTGATATAAATATTTTCTAAATGGAATTAAGCCTGTGCCAGCTACAAAGACACCTAAAAAGGCACTATAATAGTGAATATGTGTCGGTAAAATAAGTGATAAGCACGACAATGCTGCTACCGTAAATGCGACGATAGCAAAAGCTTTACACGTTTGGTAGTCATTAGGATAACGCGTATATCTTAGCTGCACTAGATATTGTAACCCAATGCTCATATACATGATTGTGACACATAAAAAGAATGGGAAAAATGTCTTTTCAAAACTTGGATATAAACTATTCGATAGAAAAATCAGCACAAACAAATTAAACATCATGAAGCACACATCGGTCTTAGACGTCTTACCAAAACGGTTCGTAAAGAATGTTTGGTGTGACCATAATATCCATAAGATTAAACTCATCATAATATATTTAAAAAACAAATCGGCAGAAATGGTACCGCCATGTGTGTGTAAAATAACATGCGCAATTTTTTGAATCGCATAGACAAAAATCAAGTCAAAAAACAATTCATGAAAGCCTGCGCGTTTCTCTTCTAAATGTCGTTGTATTGGTTGTCTTTCCATATATTAACTCCTTTATTTACTATTCTCATTATAATAGCACAAGTTAAATATCCATGTCTGACAAGCTCAATAAGAAACGATACTAAATTTACAGTGCTGTGATATTAACTATTTACTCATGTTAAAACACTTCCTTCAAACCACGTTTGAAAAACTTTTTAAAGTATCGCTGCCGATGAATACCACGCTTAGCTGTTTGAAATTTAAATGTCGACGTCTCGTTTGCTAAATCATTCGCTAATATTGCTTTTCCCAACAAACTGTTACCAACCATGTCTTTAACAATCTGTGTATGCTTAATGCCTTCTTTCATCCCTACATACCAGTAGACATGTACTGACGCATTAATCGCCTGCTGTTGCTTCATAAAATCTATGAATTCCGGATACCATACTGAAGGGGAAATCAAAATGTATTTCCCAAATTGTTGCGGCATGGTATACAATGCATAAAGTGACACAAGTCCACCATAAGATGCACCAGCAATGCCAATATCCTGATTATTTAATGATACACGATACTGTTCTCTCACATAAGGTAACAATTGTGTCGTTAACCAAGTGAGATACCTAGACGCTTGGCCTTGATTAAGTCTTGTGCCAACTTTTGCCGGCCACGGTGTAAAGTCTTTTGTACGTTCTTTAGAAAGAATGCCGATAAAAATCATATCTTTATTACACCGTTTAAATAACATATCGCCATCATGAACAATGAGTGCAGCATATCTTTTAACCTTCTGCTTACCATAATCCTTTGGTAATTGAATGGTAATTTCAAAGCCATCCATTTGAAAGACCTGTCGACGTTTATTCATGATAACTCCCCTTTAAAATTCTAATAATTAAATTTATTTAAAAGTTAAATATATTTAAAATTATGCTATAATTGATAACGATTATCAATACATATTTTTTTAAATAAAGGGTGATGAAATGAAAAGATTTATCATATTAACGTTATGTACCATATTATTTTTAGCTGCTTGTAACTCAAATGATAATCATGAGCGCGCTAAAGATCATAGCAATACGAAAGCCATGCGAACAGTAACGATGGATGACGGCAATAAAGTTAAAATACCTAAAAATCCTAAGCGCATCGCTGTATTACATCCCACATATGTAGGTGCTTTAGTAAAATTTGGCCATAAACCGATTGCCGTACCAAAATTTGTTGCTAAAAATAAAGTGTTAAACAAGGCCACAAAAGGCATTAAACGTATAGATAATACTAGTGTAGAGCAAGTTGCCAAAGTAAAACCCGATTTAATTATTACGTCAAAAGGCGATAAAAATTATGGGAAATTGAAAAAAATTGCCCCAACCTATGTGTTCGATGCGAATCAATCATCTTATAAAGACACTACTAAAAAATTAGCACAACTTGTTAACGAGCAACATAAAGCAAACCAATGGCTAAAACATTGGGAAAAACAATTAGCAAAAGATAAGAAAGCATTGGCACCTATGATTAAGGGGAAAACTGCTTCCGTCTTACAACAAACACCTAAAGGCATTATGGCTTTCAGCAATCACATGGGACGTGGAACAGAGATTATATATGAGGGCTATGGCTTGAAACAGCCTAAAGCATTAAAACAAGCAACTCAGAAAAAAGTAGCAACACCAATCAATGAAGAACAATTCCCAGAATATATTGGTGATATTGCTGTTATTGCTCAACAAGGTAACAAGTCACCACAGTTTGAACAAACACAATTTTGGAAGAGTCTCAATGCTGTCAAAAAACATCGTGTCATTAAATTTGATGTCAGTGAAACACAATATAATGATCCTATTTCTTTAGAACGTCAACGAGATATTTTCTATAAAGCATTAAAAGCAATGAAATAGCACAACACTTTGGAACATCAATGTGACGGACTAAAGTTATAGCACCAAAATCCTTTCTTCGGTATAGTTTAACCATAACATTTGAATATATTAAAACTAAAGGTTCTATTGGTAGCATATGTTGATTTTATACATAAATCACCTTGTTCATTTAGTTTAATGAGGTTCATTAAATGTTACGAAAATCTCTTATTTTTTTTATAAGCATTTTAGTATAACTTCATATACAACTACACAGTATTGATTACAAAAGAAGCACAAAGACGATTTTTAATTTCAAATCATCTTTGTGCTATTATTTTGGAATTTAAATCCAATCCTGTTTTTCTATAAATGATGTTCAAACCGCTTTTATTTCAAGCTGTTTATTTAATGTTAAAAAGGTGGTCGCCGAAATGGATACTGTTACCAGCTTTTACAGCTATATCTGTAATGTCACCTTTCGTCACAATAATTGGTGTAATTAAACTTTTCGCATTTTCACCAAGATAGTCTAAATCAAAGGTTACTAATTGTTGACCTTGTTCAATTGTTTGCCCCTCTTCGACATGCATTGTGAAACCTTGTCCTTCTAATTGAACTGTATCTAAACCAATGTGAATTAATAACTCTAATCCTTGATCAGATACTAAACCGATGGCATGCTTCGTAGGGAAAATCATTTGAACCTTACCATTGAACGGTGCTCGAACTTCACCACTAACTGGATTAATCGCTATGCCGTCTCCCATCATTTTCTCACTAAAGACCTGATCCGGAACATCAGCTAAATCGACTACTTTTCCTTCTAATGGCGCAACGACACTTTCACTATGTGTCTCCGCTTGTGCTTTTGTTTCTGTTACAACTACCGCTTCGTCAGAGTCATCTTCAGCTGACATAGGATGTTCGACAACTTCACCATTCATGATTTGTTGCATTTCATGTTTGATTTGATCTGATTTAGGACCAAAAATAGCTTGCATATTATTACCAACTTCTAACACACCTGAAGCCCCTAAATCTTTTAATCCTGCAACATCCACTTTCGCTTTGTCATTCACTTCAACACGTAATCGGGTAATACATGCATCTAAATGTTTAATATTCGTCTTACCACCCATTGCTTCTAATACTGCATATGGCAACTCGCTTGCTGCTGTTTGTTTAGCTGAAGCCATTTTGTCTTCGCGACCTGGTGTCTTAAAGTTTAACTTCTTAATGAGGAATCTAAATATAACATAATAGATAACTGCATAGACTAAACCAACTGGAATGACTAGCCACCAAGCTGTTTTATTAGGTAATACCCCTAAGAGTACGTAATCAATAAAACCACCTGAGAATGTATAACCTAAATGCAAATGAAGTAAATATAGAATTAAGAATGATAGTCCATCTAACAGTGCATGGATAACAAAGAGCAACGGTGCCACAAATAAGAATGAGAATTCTAGTGGTTCTGTGATACCTGTTAAAAATGATGTTAAAGCTGCTGAACCCATCAAACCTGCAACAACCTTTTTATTTTCAGGTTTTGCTGTATGATAAATCGCTAGCGCTGCTGCCGGCAAACCAAACATCATCACTGGGAATTCACCTTGCATAAATTTACCAGCAGTCAGATGTGCACCTTCACGAATTTGATCAATAAAGATTAGTTGATCTCCTCGTACTATATGACCTGCCGCATTTTTCCAAGAACCAAATTCAAACCAAAATGGCGCATGGAAAATGTGATGTAGGCCAAATGGTATTAATAATCGCTTAATAAAGCCAAATAAGAATACGGCCAAACCTGTATTAGAGTCCAATAATCCTTCACTAAATGCATTCAATCCAGATTGAATCATTGGCCATACATATGCCATTGGAAACGCTAAAACAAATGACGTCGTTGCCATCATAATTGGCACGAAACGTTTACCCGCAAAGAAACCTAAGTACGATGGTAACGAAATATTGTAAAATTTGTTATAACACCACGCGGCTAAGCCACCTATAATAATCCCACCAAAGACACCTGTTTGCAACGTAGGAATACCTAATACACTGGCATAACCACTGGCAGCATCTTTTACTTCATTTGGGGTAACATTTAAGATAGCACCCATCGTTTTATTCATGACGATGTAACCAACAAATGCCGCAATCGCAGCTACACCATCACCACCGGCTAAACCGATAGCTACACCTAAAGCAAAAATCATTGGCAAGTTATCAAAGATAATCCCACCTGCCCCTGTCATCATTAGGGCAATATTTTGAATCACACCATTTTTAATAAATGGTAGATAATGCTGTAATGATTCACCCTGCATCGCAGTACCAAGTGCGAGTAACAACCCAGCAGCTGGTAAAATAGCAACTGGTAACATTAATGCTTTACCTATACGTTGCAATTGACCGAATAATTTCTTTCTCACCTTTCTAACCTCCAAGCAAGAACCCAATTAAAATAGTATTCATTATCGATTAACAACAATCTATTCAGACTGAACATGATGTATGGCCTAGCTAGATATATAAAGCACTAATGGTCCTAAAACATAAACATCACACTATCATCTGCACTAATTTGACTACTTTTGATTGAATTCGAATGAATTGTTCCCAGATATTTTAGCACGTTAAAGTAAGCGTTAACAATATAAATTTTAAATTTAATTTAAATGTTGTTGGTTTGACATAATTCAATGTAGTCATTGTTTCAAATAAATCAGTAATATTTCATTTTTAATGCTTGTTTCTATTGATATTTTGTTTATATATTAAATTTGCATAAAACAAATGTTATGCCATAATAGCTTTAAATTAATATAGGTTGGAGGGATTGTTTGATGAGTGAGTTTATTGCAGCCATTATCGGTGGTTTGTTCACGTTAGCTGGGACATTCATAGCATTAATATTCCAATTTAGAAAAGATGAGCGAGATAAAAGAGAAGATTATCATAATGATTTAGTCAGTTCATTAGATGTTATTGCGTATAAAGCCGCAAAAGTACGCAATAATTATTTAGATTTCAATTATTCCAATTTCAACAAAGACAATACAACAGAGATTTACCAAGAGATTCACACAGATTTCAAAGGTTTAGATAAACAATTACAAAGTTTAATCTTATTGATGAGTCATCACAGTGACAATTCTAATAAAGTGCTAAGACGTTTATTAACCAGCTATGAACCAGTTGAAAATCAGTTTAATAACTTTAAAATTTCTTACAAAATCTATACTCAAAAATATGAGAGTCCTGATTTTAATAAAAACAATATTACTTTTTCAAAACGTAAGCTAGACATTAGTATTGAAGATTTCATCGCACATATTAAAAATTTTGCAAGCGAGAAATATCAACATGATTTATACGAACCTACTTTAAATAACTTAGTCGACCCAAATGATGCGATTAATAACGATAAATACTATCAGAAATAATATCACTATAAAGAGAGCGGGACTACGAATTCATAATGAATTTTGTCCCGCTCCGTTCTTCTACTTATTAAGAACCTGCTACAATCACTTATGTCATATTTTATAAATGGTGTGTGTATGAAAGCATTGTTATGTTGCTATTTCTCAATATTCTTAGCTTTAATAGATGCATCTTCATCTGTTAATGCCTGTTTTAAAGCTTGTAGCGCCGCCGCTTTGGATTGTTTACTAATAGGTGCATCTGGCGCGATAGATTCAAATTCATGATAACAGCCTGGATATAAATGAAACTCAACGGGTACACCCGCTTGAGCCAACGCTTGTACATAATTGATGGTTTCATCTCGATATGGATCCAACGTTCCTACAGAAGTATATGTCGCTGGAAGTTGGCTGAAGTCTGTTTCACGTATTGGGGCTGCATATTTAGGTACATCACCTTTAATATTTTTCAGATACATCGACCAAGCAAATTGATTTAATTCCGAAGACCATACTTTAGAATCTAAAACTTCCTGACTTGAAGGTGTGGCGCACGTATCATCTATCATTGGAAATAACGGCATTTGAAATTTAATGTTAGGCCCTTTTCTATCTCTGGCTAATAGTGTTAAAGCTGCCGTTAGTCCTCCCCCAGTACTGCCACCAACTACAGCTAATCTATCAATATCGATATTTAATGTTTCACGTTCGCTAACAATCCATTGTAATGCGAGATAACAATCTTCTAGTGCTGCAGGATAGGGGTGTTCAGGTGCTAAACGATAATCTACAGAAACGACCACACACGGTACATGTTTAACATAACTTGCACATGTAGCATCGTTACCTTCTACCGTTCCAAAGAACGTACCTCCCCCATGAATATATAGCACGACAGGCAAAGGCTGTTGTTGTGCTTTAGGCGCATACACTTTCACTCTTATAGAGACGTCACTATCTGCATATGTAATATGATGTTCTGTAAACTGTAATGATTCATCCTTATAGGGGCGAATTAACTTTTGATTAATACCTCTGATGAGTGGTAATCGCGCTTCAGTAAAAATCATTGGCGACAAGCGCTTAAATGCCGGTAATAAATCTTTATGAATATGTTTCTCCATAAGTACATCCTCCTATAAGATGATCCATAATCTTGCTTAAGACGATTTGATTGTCAGTTGGTATTTCGTGTTGCAAGATACTGTCACGTGTTTGTTGTAGTACATTCCCTTCAATATATTTGTAGTCAGCTGCAACAAGATCTTGTAATGTCTGAGACGTTGTTTCTAAATGAAATTGCAAACCAATCACACAATCTTTATAAATAAATGCCTGGTTTTCACAATAAGGTGAACAATAAAGTCGTTCTGCCCCAGGAGGTAATGAAAATGTTTCTCCATGCCAGTGTAAAACGTCTAACGTTTCAGGCAAGAAGTTATAACGAGATGTTGTTTTTTTAATATTTGAAAATCCTACTTCCTTACCTGCTGAATTGTTATAAATTGTTGCGCCGAGCACTTGCGCAATGAGTTGTGCACCTAAGCAAATCCCTAACATTGGTTTCTGTTGCTTAAGCATAGCAATAATAAGCGCTCTTTCTTCTGCTAACCAAGGAATATCGTCATTCACACTCATTGGCCCTCCTAAAATAATAAGCACATCAACTTGCTGAGCATCGGGTATACGGACTGGCGTTTCATATAATTTAATAATATGCGCATCTAAATAAGCTAAACTCCCAGGGGTCTCAAATGGGACATGTTGTAATATATAAATCTTCATTGGCGTTCCTTCTTATCATTTGAGTATATAATCGCATCATTGCGAATGCGACTCATTTCATATTCAAGTATACCATTTTTATTATATGTACTTTGCGGACTGCATTGACAGAAACTGGTTGTATACATTGAATTATCACTACAATTTTACTATAATTCTAATTGATAATGATTTTCAATTATAGGAGGTTGTTTATGGAAACAGTATACTTAGCAGGTGGTTGTTTATATGGCGTTGAAGCATTTATTCGAACACTCCCAGGGGTTATCAATACGACAAGTGGTCGCGCAAATGGCATTACAAAATCTCTAGATGGTGAGTACGACGGTTACGTGGAAGCTGTCAAAACGGAATTTTATCCAAACGTCGTGTCCGTTACAGATTTGATGGGCTATCTCTTTGAAATTATCGATCCTTATAGTCTTCATCAACAAGGTCAAGACATCGGGTTAAAATATAGAACTGGATTCTATAGTGAAAACCCTGAACATTTAAAAGAAGCTCAAGCCTTTATCGATGCTATTGAAGACCATCATCTTATTGCAACGGAAGTCTTACCGCTGACCAATTATATTAAAAGTGCCGATATGCATCAAAATAGATTAGAACGCTATCCTGATGACTACTGCCATTTACCAAAAAGCTTAGTTTATAAATATAAAGACAATGCCTAATAAGTATTGAAATAGATAAAAGGTCTGGACATAAAGTTCTTGGACAAATACAAAGAAGCACTCAGATGAGTTGAAATTCAATTCATCTGAGTGTTATTTTTCTGAGATTTATGTCTCAGACTGTATTAATTTAAAACCTAATTTTTTTACTTGTTATTTAGTTCATTATCTTTTAGGTCTCTTGCCATCTTAGTATTTATTTTCTTCGCATGTCTAAAGTAAATACTTTCAAAATAGCTTGTTGCTCCGATGCTGTAAAAGATCAATGCAACTACGATAATCACGATAAAGTCATATGGATAGTGAATCAAATTGATACCTTTAAATTCTTTACTTCCAATAAATGACAGAATTGCCAATACAATAAGATACACGATAATCCATAAGCTACCACCAATTTGTTTCTTCGTATTTCTCCAATTCATTTTATATTCATAGAAGAAATAAATCGGTAAACCTAAAATAATAATAAAGATAACTTCAGCTGTTGTAGGCCACATTGCCCAATAAATTGCTAGTGAAGCCAAGACAAACGATAATGGTGCCATCACTTTTAGCAATGTTGCACGATATGGTCGCGTCATTTTTGGTGCCATTTTACGTAAGGCGATTACAGTTGTTGGACCAGTTAAATATGCCACAAGTGTCGCTGTTGAAATTACGGCTGCTAATGTTCCCCAATCGCGGAATAACGTTACCATAATTATGCTAATTATTGCGTTAAAAAGAATGGCAACACGTGGAATATTATATGTTTCATTCATTTTTCCTAAAAATTTAGGAATATGCCCATTCTTTTCCATAGCACGTAATACACGCCCTGTCACAGCTACGAATGATACACCAGTACCAAATGGCGAAACAACGGCTTCAATATAAAGTAAAATTGCTAGCCAATTAATGTTTAATAAAATCGCCAAATCAGCAAATGGAGAGTTGAAGTTAATACCACTCCAACCATGTGCATTAATCGTAGATTGAGGCATTGATGTAATAAAGGTACTTTGTAAAATAATATATAATGCAGCACTTAATGATAGTGAAATTGCGATACCACGTGCAATATTCTTTTCTGGATTGCGAATTTCAGACCCCATATTAATGATTGTTTGGAATGCGTTAAATGAAAAGATAATTCCTGATGTTGTCGTTGCCGCAAAAATTGGTGCACTACCATAAGGCATAAACGTACTTACAGAATGACCATAATTTCCTGTGTCAAAGCCAGACAGCATTAACATAATAACTGTTAATAATGGCACACCCAATTTAAACACTGAAATCAAACTTGTAAATGACGTTAAAATTTTAACCGACCAATAATTTAACAGTGAAAAAATGATGATGATGATATAAACTGCAAATAACCCACTTGTACTAATTGAGCCATCTTCCATTAATACCGATGTAAATTTAGCCCAATCCCAAGGCCATGAACTAATGTATTGTACAGCCGACACAGCTTCAATAGGAATAATGGTAACCAATGATACCCAGTTCGCCCAAGCTGCAATAAAGCCTAGCAACGAACCATGCGTATATTGTGCATAGTTACTCATTCCACCTGATTGTGGAAACATAGTGCCGATTTCAATATAGTTATATGAAATAGTTCCAATGACGATAAATCCAATCACCCATGAAATAATTGCTGCTGGTCCTGCGATAGATGAAGCTTCCCACGCTCCAAATAGCCAACCCGAACCAATGAGTGAACCAAGTCCTAATAGCACAAGTTGTGCCAAACTTATCTTATTGCTTTTATTTTCATTACCCATAATAACTCCTTAATTATTGTTATGTTTCATTTTTTAATAAACACGTAACCATTATACGCTACTCAAAATAATAGTCAAACTCAATTATTCATATAAATGTTTAATATAGCATTATTATTATTTTGAAAAATCAAATAAACAGACTATATTACAGCGTTCGTTTCAAGTTGAACAAATGTTTATCATTTTTAAATTTATATTTTATAAATATGGATTACCATAACGCTCACAATAATCATAAAATCCAAATTGATTCATATAGGCCTGTCGTTCTATATTGTCATTTGAATCAAAGTCAATCAACTGTTGTACAGCCGCTGTAAAAGGAATGGCCGCTGTACCATTTGCCGTAACTAAATGTTTGTCACGCACCACCTGCGTGGCAATAAATGGATAAGTTGGCTGATAATTTTCGTATTGGTCTAATAACTGTACCGCATTGCCGGTATGTCGATACGTATTCAAATGTCCTTGCCGTGCTAAATAATCTACAGCACCACAAATGGCAGCAATAGGTTTGTGTTGTTCAAATGCCTGTTGAACAAAATGATTTAAAATCTGATTGTCGATATGCCAACTTTTACCACCAATCAATACCAATAAGTCATACGCATTTACCGCTTCAAGCTGAACATCAATAAGGGTTGTTAAACCACCCATCGAACGCACTTCATCTTGGATAGATGCTGTCATCACTTCCCACGTATCACTTTGATTTAAAGCTGATGCTAAATAACTGCCTTCCCAATCTGCATATTCATCCAATAACAAAAAAATTGCTTTTTTCATATTTTCATCTCCTCTATGCTTGCAATCAATATTTAAAAATATAATTTGTATAACTTAGTCATATTTTTCATTATATATGAAAAGTTTTATTTTATACAGTTAGGCAAATATTTGAACAGTTAAGAGCTAAAAACCAAAATTTTACTGCTAGTCCATAGAATAGTATATAGATTTCAAATAAATCTAAATTTTTAAAAAAAGGAGAGTCTGCTATGAACATTTCACATAAATTATTAATCGCCCTTAGCACAACCATTACTATTGCCTTACCGATTTCACAATGCGCACAAGCCGCATCCTACGTCGTTAACAATGAAAATATAGATAAAGATGGCCGCCAAGCTTATACAGGCAGCTATAACCGTGCTGCACTTAAACAGCAAACCGTGAAGCAAATGGGACCACAAAATCGCGAAGCCTTCAAAGAAGATAAATTATTTAAGGCACCAAAGAATAAACAACCGATTCGAAAGAGTGAAAACCGCAGTCAAAATGGCGGCAAACAATATAGCCTAAATGATCAGCGTACCTTTACAACAATTGATAATAGAACTAATCAAGATGAACAAACCACTGCTACATTAAAATACGATGGTAAAAAAGCCCAAGTGTGGGTTGCTGATCAATACATTACTGATAAACAAGCGCAAAACATTGGTAGAGAATTTGATGAACGTATCGACCCACTTATCGAAAACAACTTTGGTGAACCCTCTGATGTTGACAATAATGGTAAAGTAAATATCCTTGTATATGATATTAAAGATAACTATGACCAAACAGGAACGTATATTGGTGGTTATTTCCATCCAAGAGATTTATACAATGTCCGAGGATCAAACCACAGCGAAATCTTCTATATGGATACGTATCCATCAATGGGAACAGATCGTCAACATTTGAATGAATCACAAATCTATTCCACATTAGCGCATGAATATCAACATATGGTCAATGCCAACGAAAATCTATTTAAAGAACAAAGTCAAGAAGAAATGGATCCATGGTTAAACGAAGCATTATCAATGGCTAGTGAACAAATGTACTTGAATGCACCATTGAATTCACGTATCGATTATTATAATAATTCAAAATCCATCGCCTATAGTCATTCATTAATCCGTTGGGACGAACAAGGTGATACATTATCAAACTACTCATTATCTTACCTCTTTATTGAATATCTGAAAAAACAAAGTGACAATGGTGAACAAGTCTTTAAAGAACTCATTAATGATCCAGGTGATACGAATACTGCACTTCAAAATGCAATTCATGAACATGTAGACCCTAATTTATCACTTAGTAAATTCATGACTAACTTTAGAATCGCCCTTGTGAAAAAAGAAAATAGTGGACCGTATGGTTTCAAAGGAGATGCAGACTTCAATAACGTTCATCCACAACCAATTTCTCAAATTCCAGAGACATTAGCACCTCAAGGATCTGTGTTATTCCAAACAAATCAAGACTTCAACGTACCTAATGACAAAGACGAAGATATCTCATACAATAAAGTCAATTAATCACTTGTCAGAAGTTCATTAGCTAACGATTTAAAAAGGCTACACAGTTGCGTTTGTATGATGGCAACTGTGTAGCCTCTATATGTTTAAACAATCCTATGATTCAAGGCATGAGTGATTGTTTAAATTTCGAACACTATCGCTTATGACATTGTTGCTGATTCCAATTACTGACACTGGACACCATAGCAATGACAACAAAGCTCGCACATAGTAAATACATGAATTTAAATCCTAGCCAATCTGATATTGGTCCCATCAGTACACCACCTAGTGAAATACCTAGGTCTGCACAAGCAATAAATAGACCTAACAACATATTACGCTCAACTTTTGGTAAGACAAAACTTAAATAAGATGTCAGTGTTGGATAAACGAGTGCTTGAGTAATACCAATACAGACAGCACCAATATAGACAATCATTTGTGGAAGCTGTGGGCCAAACGCTATCACAACGGCTGAAATAACGAGTAATGATAACACACGTAGCATAAAAACTGAATGCCACTGTCCATCAGATGGTATGTATTTGCGTAAATAAAAGCGTGACAATACAACCGCTATCGCTTGAATTGTTAAGAAAAGTCCTGCATGTACAAAGCTATCACGCACCGCATAAAGAGGAATAAATGTATTTACAGCTCCAAAGACGATGGACGTTAAAATCATGATACAACCACTTTGACATAGTGCTTTATTTTTAAATAATTGTCCAAACACAGTCACTGCATTATACGGTAAAGCATCAATCTTGCTACTCGTATCTGGCTCTTGCTCTCCAAACGTCACACGATAGCCAAATATCGTGGTTGATAATGCAATCATTACCATGATTACTGCAAAAGCAGACATATGATGTATCTGCCAAATACCCACCGCAATTAACGGTCCAATTAAGTTAGGAATCATCGAAAAGAGAGAATATAACGATACGCCTTCAGCACGGTGTTTTTCCGGTAAGGCATCAATAATACCAAGCTGTAAGGACATTGAAAAGAAAGCCGTACATATCCCCTGCATAACCCGGGCAATAAAATAGCCTTCAAGTCCAGTAAAACCATATAAAATCAGTGCCAATGCATTGATAATTAAAATAATGCGCAACACTTTTATGGGACCTACACGAGCAATCATTTGTCCTGCCCAAGGTCGTAGCAACATGGCAGTAAGCATATAAGCGCCCATCACTACTCCAATAACTGTATTCGTTGCACCTAAGTCATGACCACGCAGTGGAATAAAGACATTTAAAATTGCATTAGCACTAAAAAATAATAACGTGAGTAAATATAATCTTAAAAATGGCCCTGATAATGCGCCTTTCATGCTTTTCCTCCTTAAAATGACAATTGTTTATTAATGAGCGCATTGGTATAAGCATTCTCACTACAATGTAATGCTGTCGTTGGCATCTGTGCTTCAATTGCACCATCTTTAAAAATAATGAGTTCATCACACAAATAAGTCGCGGCTTGTATATCATGTGTAATAAAAATATAGCTCAACTGTCTCGTTGAACGTAATGTCAGTAATAAATCCAAGATTTGTGTTTGAATTGACATATCCAACGAACTAATCGCTTCATCAAATAAAATGTATTGCGGATTAATACTGATTGCACGAGCAATGGCTACACGTTGTGCTTCTCCCCCTGACAACATATGAGGATATCGATCCATATAATCAGACGACAAGCCAACTTCAATTAAGCATTCACATGCGCACTCCTCCATCTCTGCTTTAGAGGGTTTGCCACATTGACACATCACTTCAAACATAATGTCTCTGACTGTTTGAAAAGGATGTAAAGACGAACTGTAATCTTGAAATACGGCTGCAATATGATGACGTCTTACTTTTCTTTTATATATGGGCTGTTGTTCTAATGTCACCGAACCATTGTCTGGCTTTTCAAGTCCTAAAATCATCCTACTAAGTGTTGACTTGCCACTGCCACTTTCACCAATAATTGCAATTGAACTGTTTAATGGGCAGTTAAACGAGACGCCTTTCACAATAGATACTTGTCGATGTCGAAAACCATGCGCCGTTCGATAAGATTTTTCAACATTTGAAATTTTAAGCATTGCATTCACCTCTCATGACGCGTTGAAAGTGGTCGCTGATTTTCTTTTTAGTAGCTAAAAGGTAGGACGTATATGCATGCTGAGGATGATAGAGCACTGCTTCTCTAGTACCTTGCTCAACCAATCGGCCTGCTCGCATGACAGCAACATGGTCAGCTACGTGATTAACTACTGTCAAATCATGTGAAATAAAAATCATTGCACAGCCCATTTGTTGCTTCATATCATTAAACGCTTCTAATACTTCATATTGTGTGATGGTATCAAGTGCGGTTGTAGGTTCATCAGCAATAATCAACTTCGGTTGCAATGATAACGCTAAAGCAATCATCAAACGTTGTAACATACCGCCAGACAACATATGTGGATACATCGACAATACTTGCTTCGGATTTTGTAATTTCATATACAACATACGTTCTACAAGAATATCTATCACCTGCTGACGTCCTAATGACGTATGTGCCTGCATGGTTTCCATCATTTGCTTTCCTACAGGTGACGATGGATCAAAAGCACGACTGCCTTGTTGCATGATTATAGCAATCTCTTTACCTCGATATTGCTTAAGCTGTTTGTCATGAAGCTTCAACATATCAACACTTTCAAAGTTAATCTGACCTTGTACCTTTAACCGGTCATCATTTAATCCAACAATCGCTTTACAAGTAATAGATTTGCCACTACCACTCTCACCTATAATACCTAAGGTTTCACCGCTGTTAACATTGAAGTTGACGTCGCTAACAAGCGCTTGGCCTGTCCATGAATCAATAATGTTTAAATGGTGAACATTTAATCTTGTCATATGCGTATGCCACCTTTCTTCACGGCCTGACGTCGTTCAACCATTGATAACCTTGGATCAATCGCAAGTTGTATTGCATCCGATAAAAAATTAAACGCCATTACAATGATGACAATCGCTATTGCTGGCGCAAACATCATTTCTGGATGTGTAAACATCACTTTTCGAGCCTCATTTAACATCATTCCCCACTCAGCAGTTGGCGCTTTAACGCCTAAGCCTAAAAATGAAAAGCCAGATATTTGTAAAATCATCGAACACATAGAACTACTTGATATAATAGCAATATCAGCTAAAGTCAAAGGCATAATATGCTTATGAATAATCTTAAAATGACTCATACCAATTGTTTTCGCAAATTGTACATGATGCGCAGTCGTGTATTGCATCACACTCGTTCGAATAACCCGGCAAAACCATGCCCAACGTGTCAAAATAAATGCCAGAATAATATTTTCTGTACCCATGCCAAACATAGCAATAAGCGCTAATGTTACAACATAGCTTGGAAATGCCAGCATAACATCGCATAAGCGCATGATAAGCGCATCGATATATCCTCGGAAATAGCCAGCAATAAATCCAAGCACAGCACCAATAACAACAGAACAAATCAGTGCCACAAAAACATACAACAAGCTTGGTCTAATTGCATAAATCAAACGTGTTAAAATATCACGTCCTAAATGATCCGTACCCAGTAGATGTTGCCAACTGATACTGGCATATTTATGCGCTGTATCAATGTGGTTGGGATCATACCAAGTCACTAAAGGAGCTAATACGCCTAACAACACATATCCCAAAATAATGACTAAGGCTAAAACGGCACCTTTATCATGTAACAAACGCTTCATTACGAGCATGATATATCCTCCCTTAACCTTGGATTCAATAAGGCATTGATAATATCTGCTAACGTGTTAAAGACAATAAATAAAATCGCGACAATTAACACATAAGCTTGAATGATTGGAAAATCATGTTCCAATATAGCTTTTAAACTAAGTTGTCCCAATCCAGGCCAAGCAAAGATATATTCAATTACAACCAGTCCACCCATAATCATTGGAATAGACATACAAAATATAGATACAGCTACTTGTAACGCATTGCGTAATACGTGACAAATTAGTTTCTTTGTAGATATTCCACATGCCCTTAAGTACAGCACATAATCCTCATTTAGTTGTTCAATCATCGAGCGACGTACATTTCTAAAATAGATACCAGCATAGGCAATTGTAATCACTAATACAGGTAAGACATAACTTTCTGGGCCTGTTAACCCTGACGTCGGCAATAGATTTAGTTTAACCGAGATATAAATAACGAATATTGAGGCAATCCAATATGACGGTAATGCCGTAAGTACAAAGGCCATCGAACGTATGCTACGATCAATCAGTGTGCCTCGTGTCAAAGCACTAATCACACCAAAGATAATAGATGTCATGATAACCATAACACTAGATATTAATGTTAATTTCAATGTATTGATAAACGCTGGCGTGATTCTACTTGCAACGGGATCACCAGTAATGTAACTTGTGCCAAAATTTAATTGCAGCGCCTGTATTAGCCAATTTTTATACTGAATAAGCAATGGCTGATCTAAGCCATATTTCGCTTTCGTTTCAGCAATAAGTTGTGGTGTGACATGAGGTACGCCTTGCGCATGTAAAATCGTGACAGCTGGGTTTTCATCAGTCAAATAGGTCAGTAGAAACGTTAAAAAACTCACAACAAGCATCAAAGGAACCATCAACGCTATACGTTTTATAATAAATTTGACCATAATGACGCTCCTTTATTTATATTGCATCTCGTTAAATGGTAATTCATATTGTGATTGGGTAAATGAAACCTTTTCTAAATCTTTTGGTGCGACGACAGTCATTCTTCCGTGAGAAATTGGAATGAAAATGCCTTCATCATCCATTTGTTTCAAAATGTGTTGATATTTAGCAGAACGCTGTTTATCATTTTGCATCTTAAATGCAGCGTCTATATCACGATATAATGCATCTTTGTGCGCAATACCTGATGTCGCACTTTCATAACCATTTTTCGCTTTAAATGCAGCAATTGTACTTTGCGGGTCATATAATAAGCCCCATGTTTGGTTAAACATTAAATCATAGTCACCTGAAGTTCGGCGTTCCGCAACTTTATCAGACGTTTCACCATTAATATTTAGCTTAATACCCACCTTTTTAAATTCTGCTTGTAAAAATTCTGCTTGTTCCTTTTGACTTGATGAACCTTTGTCATAGTACAAGGCTAGTTCAAGTGCCTTACCCTCTTTTTCACGAATACTACCCTCTTTAGACGATGCTTTCCAACCCGCTTTATCTAATAATTGTTGTGCTTTATGCGTATCAAATTGACGTGTAGGTATATTAAAGTTAATGTCAGTGACATTTTTTGCAAACAATTGTGTGGCTGGCTTTTCTTGTTTATCTAAAATATCTGTCGCAATCTTATTTCTATTTACTAAGTGACCTAGCGCTTGACGTACCGTTTTATCTTTTACAGCACTATCTTTACTACCTGAATTAACAACTAGCATTTTTGTGTTCATTGCTTGGCTGCGTTTCACTTGATAATTTCCGGTATCTTTAAGCTGTTTTAGTGAATCTTTGTCTAAACTATCTGTACCTCGATCGTCGGTGAATGCAAAGTTAGTTTCACCTTTTTTCATTGATAAGAATGCCGTCTCCCCAGCAGGCATCACTTTAGCCTGTACTTGATTTAATTTTGGCTTAGTGCCCCAATAGTCATTATTTTTATTGAAGTTAGCCTGCTCATCTTTTTTATGTTTGCCCATTTTAAAAGGTCCGGTACCATCAAAGGCTTTCACACCATCTTTTGTTGTACCATTTTTAAAATCTTTCGGTGATACAAACACATATGGTCTTGGCATCGCAAGCTCAGCTAACGCAGGTTGATATGCTTCTTTTAAATGAAGTTGAACCGTATATGTATCTTTAACTTTCACATCATCAATCAATGTTGATAATTTTAGCCAGGCATGTAATTTCTTATTTTGCTGTACAGCATCTATATTTTTCTTTACCGCTTCAGCATCAAATTTTGTACCATCATGAAACTTAACATCATCACGCAAATGGAAAGTGTAGGTCTTACCATCAGCAGATATATCCCATTTCTTTGCCAATAATGGCTTGATACCATCTTTCGTGTTACGTACTAACGGCTCATACAACATACTTTCTGCCGACATAGAACCACCATATACATGTGGGTTCATATCCCCAATATCTTTAACCGTTGTATAACTCAACGTCTTCTCTGATTTCTTATTCTCTAAAGCTTTGTTATCACTGCACCCCGCCAAAATCATCCCAGATGCAAGCAACGTGACTGTTATTTTACTAAGTTTATTCATTTCTTTGCCTCTTTCTATGTTGAAAATGATTATTTCATTCCTAATCTTTTAAAACGAAATGATTCTTATTAACAATTATTAATATTTTCTATGCACTTGTCAATCATTATTAAAATAATTTAATATTTTATTGTTTTAATTCCTTTAGGGCCGATAGAGGTAGTCAGATTTCACATGGTTCAATCTTGTAGGTAGATATTTCTAAAAATATAACTATCGCTTTTCATTTTGTCCCTTTTAGATAAGCATTCTTTAATAAATTTAGTTTTATGCTATTATGCTTACTAAAAGTGATAATACTCGTTATATAGATTTCAATTTGACTATACAAAATATGCATGCAGCATCAAGGTAGACAACCCGAAGTCTTACCCATTGCTATATTATTTATTGCAGTTAAGCCATATAGAAACCTAAATTAGAAAAAAAGACTGCGAACTTAGTTAAGTTCACAGTCAGTATCATTTTGATAGATGTGTCATGTTAACGATATCTATGACAGATTATATCCATTATAAATAGTTCTCAGCATACTCTAATCTAAAATGTTCATTCGTTTCTTTCTCTTTCTTAAATTCTTTTTCCGTTAGTTTCGTAATATTTTCCACAGCATAGCGCAACTTTTTGGCAAGCTGTTCTACTTCCCCTTTATTTTGCGCCACAACAAAGACCGTTAAAATATTTTCATCAACTATATCTTTATGATGTTGATAGTCTAATCTATAAAATTTCATAGTACCGCCCCCCTTTTGTATATATACCCCTCATATTTTAAAACTTATCATGAAATTTTAAAAAAGCTTGGGACATCAATCACAAAATATTTTAGTTTCTATTTGTTAAAATACCTATGTAACAGTAATAAGGCTGCTACACAGGTACGCATGGTATATCTTTTCTATTCTACTTCAACATTTTTCCCTACAGGTTCCCATTTGATTGCGCTTGTAATAATTAATCCAACTAATGGTACGATACTTAAGATTAACATGGTGTTGGTAAGGCCTACTGCAGCTAGAATAATAGGGAAAATAAATGTCCCAATAATACTTCCCGTACGACTGACTGCTTCGACAAATCCAGTTGCTTGCGACCGCAAATATGTAGGAAATGATAACGCGCCAATGGTTTTCCCTTGTGTCCCTGGCCCACCTGAATGTCCGAATAAAAATAAAGCAATAAGAAATGTATTTAAGATCATTGGTAATAAATGATAGAAGACACCTGTCATGACCATCGCAATTAATACTAATGCAAAACCAATGATTGTTAGTTTACGTGTGCCTAAGCGATAAGTTAATTGTGCACCAAAGTATGCTCCTACAATACCTGCAATATTAACAATCGCCGTACCTAGTAAAACACCTAATTTTTCTTTACTAATAATGTACGTAGCTATAATAGGAATATATAAACCAACGGCATAATATTGCATGCCTTGAAGTGTTGATATAGCTGTTGCTAATAATAATCTTTTACCATATTTAGGTTGAAACAATGCGCGTGCTGATGGCTGTCGTTCTTGAGAGCTAACGTCATTCGTCTGATTAGATGCTAATTGAATATCGACATGATACTTTTGACGAATATAGTCGGCTGCTTGACCTAATGAGTAGTGGTTAATCATCCACGTTGGACTCTCATGTAAGAATTTTAACCTTAATAGATAAAGCACTAAAGCTATAATAGCACCAAATCCAACTGCTACACGCCATAGATGACTACCTGTACCCATTAAGAAGAATGCAATCACACATAGTGATGACGTAACAATGGCAACATACCATACGACTTGCCAATAATTGACGTTACGACCTTTTTGCGCGCGATTACTTATTTCTGCAATAAAGGTAAAGGCAACTGGGCTGTCCATTCCAATTGCCATCCCCATTAGAAAACGGCAAAGCAATAAGATTGTTAAATTTGGAGATAAAGCTGCACCTAAAGAAGTGATTACTAGCGCTAATAACGATATCGATAAAATACGTTTGCGCCCAAATCGATGTGCGAAGACACCACCAAAAATAGCACCAATCAAAGCACCAATGGGTAAAGACGTCATAACCGTGGATAACATTGTTGGAGATAAATGAAATTGTTGCGTAAGTTGATCCGTCATTGTGCCTAGAATCGTAATATCATAAGCATCTAGAAAAATCGTTCCTAAAATCATAAATAATAACATTTTGGATGTATATTGTTCATCTGCATGATCAATAATACGAAATAAATCCTCTTTTGACTTTACAATTTCCACATGTATCATTCCCTTAAATTATGATTAATTTAAGCGTACGCAACGATTTTTAAGTCCAGATGAATTGAACATTAACATTCCGTTAAGATGAACAAGTGTCTACTGAGAATCAACTGTATGAGCGATATATTATCGTGCCAATTTTAACAATACGTTTAATGTTGTAACAACACCGTCTTGATTATGATTAAGTGCAATAAGGTTTGCTTTTTCTTTTAGCTCTGGATAGGCATTATCCATCGCCACTTTATAGGCTGCATTTTCAAATAAAGGCATATCATTATATCCATCGCCAAAGACAATCGTCTCATCGGCAGGAATATTAAGCAGACTCTGTAAAAATTGAATTGTCGTACCTTTGTCAACAGCTTTATCAGTAATATCAATCCAACTTTCTTCTGCAGCTACAATATACAAGTCATCTTGGAATTCTGCTAAATCATTGACGTGGTTAAAACATTGCGCTTTGTGATCATAAATCGTAATTTTTAATATTGGTGCAGTCAAATTAGCCAAGTCATCCACAAAAGTGACCTGTTCATATGAACCAAAGACCATTGACTTATCTTGGTCTCTCACGCTATTTTCTACATAGGCCGTTTCCGGTGTACAAACAATGATAGTAAGCTCTGGATCTATCTTTTTAATTTTATTGATCAATTGTTGACCTACTGCTGAATCTAATGTTTTCGTATAGATATTCTCCCCGTTCAACTGAATACGTGTCGCACTGTCACCAATAATAAATAAATCTTGTGACAAATCTCCCACAACTGCTTCTACACGTTCCACCTGCTTCCCAGTACAAAATGCAAAACGGATACCTCGGGCTTTCATTGGCGCTAGTAATGCTTGAAAATGCGCTTTATTAAACGTACCTTGTGCATTTAAAAACGTGCCATCCATATCTGTCACAACTAATTTAAACATGTGTGTGTCCTCCCATGTGTTATTTATTAATAAAGCCTTCATCAAAATGTGCTGTTCATCTCGATGAAGGCATACGTTATACTTCCTGCATTTCTAGAATTGTTTCATTGCTAATTGTTGTTAAATCAGCATCAGGTGTAGCTGTTTGGATTACTTTGTTTTTATGTCTAACTAATAGTTCTTGAACGAAATTACGTGCCCAACGACCATTGGACTTTTGTGATTCTTCAATATTCGCATATAGTTCTTCTACAATTTCTCTTAATAAGGTTTCATCAAATTGCCAATCTTCTTTTATTAATGTCATTACAACAATATCAGCCACTTCTTCTGGACTGTAATCTTCAAAGTGTAATTGATAAGGAACACGTGACTTTAAGCCTTCATTCGATTCTAGAAAGCGCTGCATATCATCATTATAGCCGGCAAAGATAGCAATAAACTTATCACGATTATTTTCTAATTCCGTAATCAATGTTTCAATTGCCTGACTACCAAAGTCATTGTCACTTTGACCTTTTGGCGTTAATTGATAAGCTTCATCGATAAATAATACTCCGCCCATTGCCTGTTCGACTGCTTGTTTTGTATTCTTTTCCGTTTGACCGATATAATTACCAATCAACTTACTGCGCTCTGTTTCAATTAAATGACCTTTTGACAATAGACCTAAATGTTTAAATATTTGTGCTAATAATCTAGCAACAGTCGTTTTACCGGTACCTGGAGCACCAGTAAAAATCATATGATAATTACTATGCGTCGTAACTTTGCCTTGTTCTTCTAATAATTTATTGAATTTTACTTCATTAATAATTTTATCTACGTGTTGTTTGACGTTAGCTAAGCCGATGAGCTGATGTAACTCTTCTAATAAATCATGTAACGTTTCATCTGAACCATCATCTTGTGATGAAAACATCGAAAAGTCTTCATCTGTAATAGTCATTAGTGCTTCATCATCTATATATTCTCCGCTTTCAGAAATACGTTGTATTTGTTCTGACGTTAATTTTTCATTGAAATTTCGAACCCAGCGTCCATTACTATTATCAAAATTATGTCGATATTCATTGGCCAAGGCTTTTTGATAGTGATCAGCGTCAAATACATAACCTTTATTTATTAAATCAGCTTCACCAATTTGTACAAGTTGAGGTAACTTGTAGTCTTCAAAATCAAATGTGTGAGGTATTCTTGAGGCGAGACCTGGATTAGAGTTTTTAAAAGTAATCATTTCATTGGTATAGCCTGCAAAAATAATCATGATTTCTTCTCTATGATCTTCCATATATTTAAGAATTGTATCTATTGCTTCTTGACCAAATCCTTTATCTCCCTCGCTAACCAAAGTATATGCTTCATCAATAAACAATACACCATTTTTAGCGCTTTCTAGCACTTCCAACGTTTGTGTTGCAGTTCTACCAATATATTCTGATACGAGATCTTGACGTGAAACTTCAACAAAATTGTTTTCTTTAATGACTTGTTCTTCATATAATGCTTGTGCCATCAAACGCGCAACCGTTGTTTTACCGGTACCTGGATTCCCGATAAATAACGAATGCATGGCTGGCATATTTGGTTGCAACCCTTTTTGTTGTTTGATTTTATTTATTTTAGAAATATTAATAAATTTTTCTACTGCTTTTTTAACACCATCCAAGCCAATAAGCTCATGTATCGCATCTAATGCACCTTTTTCTTCAGGCATTGCTTCTTCATCAAACGCATCCATAGTATCTTCATAACTATCATTCTCTGATTCATTTACTGTATCGTCTTCATAGAATTCGTCAAATTGAGTATCAACGTTTTCTTGTCCTATATTGTCATCTATATTTTGTGCATATGCTCCCTGATCATTTAACTGGCGCTGATATTCATCTCTGTTAATGACTTCAAAGCCTTCTCCTTCAGCGTCTGAAAAATTGTCTATATTAACAAGAAATCCATTAGTATTTTCGGTATTAACATGTTGTAACGATAGATAGCCTTCTTCTAAATATGCTTCAGAGCTTCCCGAAACAATAGTTAGTCCATCAATATACATTTGTCCATGACTGAACAACATGATGTCTATGGTTTCCTCTGTCTTATCGATATATAAATCATTTGCGTTGATTCTACCTTCTTGCTGCGCACATACTGTTTCAGTCGATAGACTATGGTTGACTTCAATATATGCATCTTGATTCGCTGTTAATCCATTCATTAAAGACTGATTAATTTGAGCACGTGAACCATTATCTACAAATATTCCACTAATTTCCTCTTCAGCATGAGTATCTACCGTCACTTCATTAATAGACACACTGCTGTTTTGATCTATATATAGTGCAATAGCTTGCTTCCCCTTTAAAATGACATTATTTATTGTCACATGACTATTATGTATATTTAGCGCATGATCATTAGGCTGTGAATTATCAATTGTTAAATTCTCTATAACAGCATTACAGTTCTCAATATAAAACCAAGAATCAATCACTGTATCTTCAGGTAAACTGTTACCTCGTAATTTAAAGCGCATATTTTGAAATTGCATACCTTGATTGAAATAGTGCTTTTGGTCTCCTAAAGACTCAAATACAATTGTGCTGTCATCCGGGATGGGCGTTTCTAGTACTAATTTTTCAAAACTAATTCGACGAAACCCTTTGCCAACAAGTATTGGTTTTTTCATTGTTATGACTCCCTTAACCTAGTTTTTTTGCCAATGAATAGAGATAAATAAACGAAAGAATGCCAAGAATCCACGAAAAGTTCCATATAAATAATAAGAATATGTATTTAAGTGCAACTTTTCCAGTAGCTATGGCAAAACCATGTTGTTGAATATCGTATGCATAACTTGATTTCTTAAATACTTTACTAAGTACGTGATCAACAACACACATCACAAATGGGAATAATAGCACATTCAAGATAAATATTATCATATTATATGTTATATGAATGAAAAATACATAAAACACAAAAAACGCAATTGAAATAATGATACGTTTAGCCCATGCCGCGGTATCATCTAATTTAAAGATGTTTTTAACGACATCCAAAAATCCTGTTGAAACTGAATCCGTCGAAGAAGCACCAAAATCGTTCTTCGATACGTGTGATGCATGATCACCTGAATGTGCACCGAATTGCTCTTGAGACTCTGTTGAATGTGTATTCGCTTCATCTGTAGTTGATGATGCGCCAACTTGCTCTTTTACATCACTGTCATGGCTTGCTTCTTGTTGCTGATCAGGTCGTTTTTTATGCTGTTGTGCACCTGCGCCAAACTGACTTCTAATATCACGTTTCTGAGATTGCTTAGAAGTTTGTTGCTGATTTGATGTTGTATCAACTTGTATCGGTTCACCACACGTCGGGCAGTGTTGTTGGAAATGATTAAATTCTGTCCCACATTGCTTACACTTCATTAAAGTTCACCCCTGAATAAAGTCTATGTCAAATGAATAACAAGACAATTTTTGTTTTTTGAATATATATAATATTTTAATAAAGTTTTGTGCCGTTGTCAGTACCTTATTGCAAAAATTATGATGCTTCACATTTAACTGAAATTTTAAAAAAGCAGTGCATTCTTTTTACCAATTATTGGCAATGAATGAGCAACTGTGAAAGATGATTATTAAGTGATTACATTCGCTAATAATATAAAATCTAATCCTAAGATAGAAAATAGCGACTCTAATAATGGTATATTATTATAAAGAAGGTATTATTTAAAATATGAAAATAAATAATCACAATAGCTTTTTTATTCCATGTGGCTTGTTTTTGGGTTTAGGATTAGGATTAATATTTAAAGAAATTGTAGCAGGCGCATTTTTAGGGTTAGCTTTAGGATTTTTACTATATATAATTTTCAATAAAAGAGATAATAAGTAATATTAATGCTTCGTTATTACAAGGGAGCGGAATCGCATTCATTATGAATTCGTAGTCCCGCCCCAGCAAGGTTGACTAGGATTGAAAAAACTTGTTGAACACTGCCAATGCACAGTCATTCAACAAGTTTTTAAGTAATTTTTCTTATGTTTGTGGTTGTCTTGGTAAGCGAATTTTATAAACGATGAGTCCGATAATAAAGCCTATAAGTGCCGGCAACATCCAACCCATGCCTATGTCAAATAATGGTAAGTAATGCTCACCTAGCGCAATTAACCATTGTGCGAAACTTGTGTTTACAAAGAATTCTGGACTTGCCTTTATACCATCAATTAACGCAGCAATCATTGTAAAGAATGTCGTAAAGCGATAAACAGTTGTTGAATGATTAAATAGTGGACTGATTAATGTCAATAAGATTAATGTAATTGCTAAAGGATAAATAAACATTAATACTGGTATTGAATACATAATAATCTTCGTTAATCCTACATTCGCAAAGATGCAGGCTAGAACGCTAACTATCGTAGCAATAGCTAAATAATTTTGTTTAGGAAATAATTCTGTAAATGTCTCAGAGAATGCAGTTATTAAGCCAATAGCCGTTTTTAAACAAGCAACAATAATGATTAACGATAAAATAATAATGCCGTAATCACCTAGATAGTATTGAGCGATTTGTGCCAATGCTATACCACCATTCTCACTTACTTTGAAATGGCCTAAACTCATCGTTCCCATCACCGCTAATAACGTATATATAACACCCATTGCAACAATACTAATTGTTCCAGATTTAAAGGTTTCTTTAGCAATCGTATTGGGGTTTGAAATACCTAATTTTTTAATAGTTGAGACGATAATAATACCAAATGCCAATGACGCTAAAGCATCTAACGTATTGTAGCCATCAATAAAGCCTTTAAGCACTGTGCCATGCTTATAATTTGGACTAATCGATGCATGATTGATGCTACCCATTGGATGGATAAATGCCAAAATGACGACAATACCTAATAATATTAAAAATATAGGATTTAAAAATTTACCAATATAATCTAATATTTTAGATGGTTTTCTAGCGAACAGCCATGCTAAAACAAAGAATACAATACTAAATATTGGTAGTAATATCTTTGCAGTACTTGGTGAAATAAATGGAGAAAAAGCAATTTCAAAGGATGTTGTTGCTAATCTTGGTAAAGCAAAGAACGGTCCTATAACGAGATATAACCCGATTGTAAATATGTATGCATAACTTGTACTTACTCTTGAAGCAATTTCAAAGACACCATTGGTTTTTGATACTCCTATTGCAATAATGCCTAAAAATGGTAAACCAATCGCTGTAATTAAAAAACCTAAATTGGCCAACCAAACATTTGCGCCTGCCGTTTGACCGAGATGGATTGGAAATATTAAGTTTCCAGCACCAAAGAACAAACCGAACAACATCGAACCAATAAATATATTTTGTTTTAACGTTAATGTATGATTCTTCATAATTCTTGGGTCTCCTATTTATGTGATATTTGTTATTATACATGGTTTTATTGTCTATTTGTTCAGATTATTCAATAAATTTTAAAAAAAGATGTATTTTCTCTCAAATTGTAAATTTAATCTTACTAAATTGCATCAAAATCTCACTGAATTGACCTTTTCAACATTTTAGCTTTCATTAAATTTTAACTTCTATGTATGCCTTTTCTAAGACATTAACCTCGGTTAACATCACCTTATTCTTGCTATCATGCTTAATGTATAGTGCTTATGGGAATAATTATAAAAATATCCGAATAAGGAGAGAATGCCATGTCAAACGATGTTTTAATTGTAGGCGCTGGACCTAGTGGATTGGCATTAGCCATTGCTTTAAGTGCTCAAGGTATATCATATAAGCTGATTGATAAAAATAAAGGCCCCGGTACAGCTTCAAGAGCCATGGTCGTTCAGTCACGTGTACTTGAATTCTACCGTCAATATGGTTTCGACGATAAGATTGTTGAAGCAGGCATACCAATTCAACATTTTAATGTATATAAAGATAAACGTCCTGTTGGCAAATTACCGATTGCAAAGAAAGGAAAAGGCGTAAGTCCTTATCCATATGTATTAACTTTACCGCAAGATATTCATGAACAAATTCTTGTAGAAGAATTAGAAAAAGTCGGTGGACAAGTATGTTGGGAACATGAACTTATATCATTTGATGACAACGAGACATTTATAAGTGCGACATTTCAACGACCTAATGGTGAAGAAGTAACTGAAACATTCAATTACATTTGTGGTTGTGATGGTGCCAGTAGCACCGTAAGAAAACGACTTGATATCGGTTTCCCTGGCGGAACATACACACAACTCTTTTATGTTGCGGACGTTGAAACGAACACACAATTAGATGGTGCTAGTATGGGCTTTCATGGTAATCATTTCTGTGTTGGTTTCCCTATTAGAACAACAGAACAATTACGCCTCATTGGTATTATCCCCGAAGAGGTAAAGACCAATGGTGAACCGCCTGAATCATTTAAACCACTGATACCATTTGCCGAAAATATCTTACCTATACACATTAAAAACATTAATTGGTATTCATCTTACCGCTCACATCATAGAGTAGCAGAACATTTTAGAGTAAATCATGCCTTTATTTGTGGTGATGCAGGACATATTCATAGTCCCGCTGGTGGTCAAGGTATGAATACAGGCATTAGCGACGCCTTCAACTTAGCTTGGAAGCTGAGTAACGTCATCCAAGGAAAAGCTGATAAATCAATTTTAGATACGTATGAACCTGAACGCATTGAATTTGCAAAAAAATTAGTGAACACTACTGATACAGGATTTAAATTTATGGCGAATAGTCAAGTCGTAAAAAATTGGATTATTCCCTATATCTTCCCTACTTTATTACATTTGGATATTTTGAAGAAAAAGCTGTATAAAACGATATCTCAAACAGCTATTCATTATAAACACAGTGATTTAAGTATAGGAAATTATGGGAACATTGCTGGCGGCGATCGTCTTCCATGGATTCATATTGATTCAATCGATAATTTCGAACCTCTAAAATCTCGAACTTGGCAAATCCATATTTATGGCAAATTAACACAAGAATTAAAACAGTTCGCATATGATTCACAATTACCGATTTACCATATCCCTTGGGTTACACAGATGTCCCAAAAAGACATTCAACGTGATGCTGTATTTTTAGTACGACCAGATGGCTATATTTCAGTGGCTACAAATTCATATGATGTAGAACCATTTAAACAGATGATTGAAAAATATCACATTAAACCCTAAATATTAGGTACTTTAAACATAAGGATACCTATTGCTGAAGCTAACACATAACATATTTTTCAGTAGTGTCTTAAAATTAGCGTAATATTAAATATTTATCCGCAAAAATGCACTCCTCAAGGTTAGATTTTCAGTCTAACTTTTGGAGTGCATCTCATTGTTAGTAGAATTTAAACTTAACACAACAGTACTTATGTCTTATACAAGTAGTGCTTTACTTTCTACTTCTTCTTGTAGTTGTGCAATAAAGGCTTGAATATCCATCAATTCATTATCTTCATGCGAATATTTTCTTGCTGAAACAACATTATTCTCTTGTTCATGGTCTCCAAGCACTAAAGTGTATGGAATTTTTTTCATTTGGCTTTCTCTAATTTTTTTACCTAATTTTTCATCTCTATCATCAATAACCACACGAATATTATTATTTTGTAACGCTTCAAATACTTTATTCACATAGGCTGTGTTATTGTCAGATACACCGATGATGTTTACTTGAACAGGTGCCATCCAAAGTGGGAACGCTCCTTTAAAGTGTTCAATTAAGATACCAAAGAAGCGATCTAGAGAACCGAATATCGCTCTGTGTAATACAACAGGTCGTTCTTTTTCATTTTGTTCATTAATATAAGTAAGATCAAATTTTTCTGGCATTTGGAAATCAAGTTGAACTGTTGCACATTGATGACTTCGGTTTAATGCATCTTTAATATGCACATCAATTTTAGGGCCATAGAATGCACCATCACCTTCATTAATTGTATATTTTAACCCTAATTCATCAAGCACATTGGCTAAAGATTGTTCCGCTTCATTCCATAATTTTAATTCACCTAAATAATCTTCTGGACGTGTCGATAACTCGATACTATATGTGAAGCCAAACACTGAATAAATATAATCAATTAATTTTAGTATATCTTCTACTTCTGATTTAATTTGAGATTTCATAATAAAGATATGTGCATCATCTTGGCAAAATGTTCTTACACGCAATAATCCATTTAACGCCCCACTAAACTCATGGCGATGTACTTGTCCAAACTCTGCCATTCTTAATGGTAAATCTTTATAAGATCTAAGTTCATTTTTGAAAATTAACATATGACCCGGACAATTCATTGGTTTTAAAGCATAATCATTTTCATCTACTTTTGTGAAGTACATATTTTCATGATAGTGATCCCAATGTCCAGATTCTTCCCATAGTTTTTGATTCATCATAAGTGGTGTTCTCACTTCATCATAATCATTTTTCAATTGAATTTCTCTCAGGAAATTCTCCATTTGATTACGCACAAATTGACCATTTGACAAATAGAAAGGCATGCCAGGTGCTTCTTCAGAGAACATAAATAATTTTAACTGTTTACCTAATTTTCTATGATTGCGTGCTTCTGCTTCTCTTAAAAACTCAAAATAGTCATCTAACTGCGCTTGTGATTGGAAAGCCACACCATAAATACGTTGAAGCATTTTGTTATCACTATCGCCTCTCCAATAAGCACCGGAAACTTTAGTCAACTTAACATGTTTCACAAATTTTGTATTTGGCACGTGTGGTCCAACACATAAATCTAAAAATTCACCTTGGCCATATACTGATAGTTGTTCACCTTGATATTGCTCAATAATCTCTAACTTATACGGATTATCTTTGAATAAAGCTTTTGCTTCGTCATAGCTGACATTTTCTTTTACAATGTCTAAATTTTCACTTTGAATTTTCTTCATTTCTTTTTCGATTTTATTTAAATCGACTTCACTGATTGATTCATCCAAGTCTATGTCATAGTAGAATCCATTGTCGATGACTGGTCCTATTGTCAATAAGACTTGAGGATATAATCGAGTTAATGCTTGTGCTAGTACATGGGCGGCAGTATGTCTCATCGCTTCTATACCTTCAGCATCTTCTAATGTATAGAAAGTGAGTTCACAATCTTCTTGGAGCGGGTAGGTCAAATCAACTAACGTTCCATTCACACGACATACGACTGCCGCTTTAAATAAAGACGTACTGATTGATTTAGCAACATCGCGCGCTAAGACGCCTTGTTCATACGCTTTTTGACTTCCATCTGGGAACTGAATATTGATTCGTTGATTAGACATGATAATCTCTCCTTAAAAATTTGATATATAAATAAAAAACCCGTCCCTAAACAAGGGACGAGTCTATTATTACCCGTGGTTCCACCCAAAATTCCATCTTAAATAAGATGACACTCTAGTCATGTATTAACGCACATGAAACGTTACATGTTTCCATGTAAATAATACAAGGTAGTAAACTTCATTTATGATTTAGGAACCTTTCAGCTGCCATTCCCTCTCTGAAAATCGTCCATAAAGTTCGTGTCCTTTAAATAATATTGATTTTTTATCATCATATACCTATTAATAAAGATAGTCAATCTGATGTCAGAATATTTAAAAGAAAATTCATATTTTAAACAATGACTTAGGAAGCAAGACAACATTCATAATGAATTCATAGTCCCACCCCAGTACGGTTGACTAGGATTGAAAAAAGCTTAGTATTAGCGTATTTTCAATCCAGTCAACTACTGTCAATATAGCGTTTAGATCTTAAAAAAATGATGTTACAGACTTTTCCAATATATAAATCAACTTGACCTTAAAGTTATCTTTAATGCTAAGATAACGGTGGAGGTGAGCCTTATGACAATTAATGATGTTGCAGCACATTTAAATATGAGCAAATCGCAAATAAGATATTACGAAAAAGTAGGCTTAATTACAGTACCGCGAAATGATAGTGGCCATCGTATTTTTGATGAAGATACAATGTTTAAATTGAAGTTAATTAATGATTTAAAAGATTTAGACCTTGATTTACAAAATATCAATCACATTATACAACTTTATGACCAACCTATTTCTGACACATGTAATAAGCAATCCAATAAATTTATTGAAAATCTGATTACTAAAATTGAACAACGCTTAAAGCAGCAACAGCTTATTTTACAGAAAATAAAAACATTACATCAATTATCTAAAGATGGTCAATATGAACAAAATCAGCATAAAATATTTGCAGAATTAGCCAAAGAGGTGTCAATGAATGATTAGTATTATTTATGGTGGTAATACCTCAGGAACTTGCTACGAACTTTACCAACACATTTTACATCAAATTCCCAAGCAACAGCGCTATGATATATTTTTACAACAATCCAATATTGACTTTTTATTGACGACAGGCTATCATGCACCACTATCATCACAACAACAAATATGGATAAATCAGCTTGAAGCATCTTCTACGCTCATCTTTATATATCCTTTATATTGGTTTAACGTTACCCCTATTTTGAAGAGCTTTATTGATCAAACGTTTTGGCCAGAGCATGCTTTCAGTTTTAAAAACAAGCAGTACTTCAGAAACGGCTTATGAAAAGGGAAAAAAGCAATTATTATTTACACCCAGGGTGGTCCTGAAATTTTGCATCGATTTAAAGGCCGTTTAGGCTACAAAGTAATGAAGTATCCACTGAATTTATCGGGTATTTATGATATATCCGTTCTTCATCTTGATAACCTTAACAGAAGCGCCACAGATAACAAGAAAGTCGTTGCATCGATGGCAAACATTGCTCAAAAAGTAAAGCAACTCATACGTAATAAGTAATAATAGTTTATCATCGATTAATTGTTCTGTTTCGTAATCGTTAATATTGAAAATGCTGATTCTCTATTGATGAAGAATTAAAAGACTTGTTTCTTAAAAAACAAACCTTCCTAGTTACGACTAACTCTAAAATTCAGGTGTTTAACAAGCACATTATGTCTTTTTACAATATTCAATATAGACGACTGATCTTTTAATTTTTGATACGTCCAATTTATACAAAGAGGCTTATAAAAAGAATAAATATTATGCCGGATACTGAGAGAATGGTTTCAAGTAGAGACCACGTTAAAAATGTTTCTTTTATCGTTAATCCAAAATATTCTTTGAACATCCAAAAGGCGGCATCATTAACATGCGATAAGATTAAACTACCTGCACCAATCGCTAAGACAACTAACGCAACATTAACGTCTGATTGTTGTACTAAAGGTAAGACAATCGCTGTTGTTGAAATACCAGCAACGGTAGCAGAACCCAATGCGATTCTGAAGATAGCAGCTATTATCCACGCAAATAAAAGTGGCGACATTGATGTACCTGAAAAAGCTGCTTTAATCGTATCACCTACACCACCATCAATGAGGATTTGTTTAAAGGCACCGCCGCCACCTATAATAAGTAACATCATGCCGATAGGATAAATTGAATTAGTCACGGATTGCATTGTTTCTTGCATTTTCTTACCTTTATGTAATCCCATCGAATAAATAGCAAAGATCACTGAAATGACCATAGCAGTGCCTGCTGTTCCCACAAAATAAATAAAGTTTTCAATAAAGTTTGTTCCTTTACCACTGTCATGACCAGTAACTAATTGTAAAATTGTAGAAATTAACATTAAAATAACAGGCAATAATGCGGTAAAAACACTTAACCTAAAGCTGGGCATTTCTTCTTGTGAAAACGATTTTTGAGAACCAAGCTCAGAGATATCTCCTTCACGATAAAACGCTGAGGTCACTATTTTTTCAGCGACTTTTAAAAATACAGGTCCGGAAATGATAGCAACAGGAATGGCAATAATCATACCGTACATTAGCACTTCTCCAATATTAGCATGTAGTTCTTTGGCAATCACAGTTGGCCCTGGATGAGGGGGTAAAAAACCATGAGTGACAGAAAGTGCTGCCATCATAGGAATTCCTATTTTTACTTGAGATACCTTTAACTTTTTAGCAATCGTAAAAACTAATGGAATTAATAGCACTAAACCTACTTCAAGAAATAACGCAATACCCACAATAAAAGAAGCTATGATAATGGCCCACTGTGTATACTTTTCACCAAACTTATTAATTAGTGTTTCGGCAATGCGATTGGCACCGCCTCCATCTGCTAATAACTTTCCTAGCATTGCACCAAGTCCGAATATGAGTGCAATATGTCCTAGCGTGCTACCTATCCCCTTTTCAATACTTTCCATTACATTTTGAATTGGTATTCTTAATAAAATGCCTCCGAGAATAGATGTGATAATGAGTGAAACAAACGTATTTAATTTGAATACAATAATAAGAACTAATAAAAAGGCTACGCTAACAACAACGCTTAAAGTAACGCCTAATAAGCTCATCTTAAGTTCCTCCTATCTTTCCTTACCATTCTGCGATAGACCCATCTTGGTGCTTCCAGACAGGATTTTTCCAATTATGTCCTATTTTCGCTCGCTCTTTGACATAATCTTCAGCGATATCTATACCTAAACCTGGCTTTTGAGGAATATTGACAAATCCGTCTTGATAATCGAAAATCGTGCGATCTTGTACATAATCCAATAAATCATTACTTTTGTTGTAATGAATACCTAAACTTTGTTCTTGAATAATTGCATTGTGACATGTTGCATCAACCTGTAAACAGGCAGCCAATGCAATTGGTCCTAATGGACAATGGGGTGCAGCTGCAATATCATATGCTTCAGCCATGGAAATTATTTTTTTACATTCTGTAATGCCACCAGCATGAGATAAATCTGGTTGAATGATATCTATATAGCCAGAAGCTAGAGCATCTTTATAATCATAACGGGAAAACATGCGTTCTCCAGTAGCAATTGGAACAGAGTAGTTTGCAAGAACTTTTAAGATCTCATTATGTTCTGGTAATACAGGTTCTTCAATAAAAAGTGGATGATATGGTTCTAGCTCTTTAATAAGTAATTTAGCCATAGGTTTGTGCACTCTACCGTGAAAATCAATCCCAATTCCAAAATTATTGCCCATTTTTTTGCGAATCGCATCTACACGAGCAACAACGTCTTCCACTTTTTGAAAATCATCAATGTATTGCAACTCTTCTGTTGCATTCATCTTTATAGCATTAAAGCCTTTATCAGCAACTTTTTGTGCTTCTCGCGCAACATCTGAAGGTCTATCGCCACCAATCCAGGAGTAAACTTTAATACTATCACGTGCTTTTCCCCCAAGCAGTTGATGGATAGGCGCGTTAAAATATTTACCTTTAATATCCCACAAAGCTTGATCAATACCTGAGATTGCACTCATGAGAATTGGACCCCCTCTGTAGAAAGAAGAACGATACATTTGATTCCATAAGCCTTCGATTTGACAAGGATCTTCACCTATAAGAGTGTCCATGAGTTCAATAACCGCCGCTTTAACAGTCGCAGCTTTACCCTCAATCACCGGTTCTCCCCAACCTTCAAGGCCTTCATCAGTGATGATTTTCAAAAATAACCATCTGGGTGGAACTTGATATAGCTCATAATTTACAATTTTCATTGTCAGAACCTCCTAATTCATTGCCTTTATAAGTTTTTGCGCATTTCGTTTTATCGTTGTTAAAGTTTCATTGTCAATAGCTAAATTCGTTTTGACGATGCTGCTACTAACACCCACACCAATAGCACCTACATTTATATATTCGTTAATATTTGTTGCATCAACACCACCAGTTGGTAATAGTTGCGTATTATTGAGTGGTGCTAATATATCTTTAATATAAGATGGTCCCATTGATGAAACAGGAAATACTTTTATAATATCTGCACCTTGATTTAAAGCTAAGGTAATTTCTGACGGTGTGAAAGCACCTGGTATTGATAACACATGGTTTTCTTTCGTGCATTGAATAACATCAGTATTCACGTCTGGGGAGATAATAAATTGCGCACCTGCATCGATTGCCTTTTGACAACTTTCAACAGTCAGCACCGTACCAGCTCCTATATAAATGTCACCTTTATATTGTTTGCTAAGTTTTTGTAATGTGTTAAATACATTAGGAGAATTAAGTGTAACTTCAACAAGCTTAATGCCCGCTTGCTTTAAGGCTTCAACAATTTTCAAAGTATCTTCAGTATCATAGCCTCGGACAATAGAAATAATTTTATGTTGCTTAACTAACTCTATATTCATGTTTACACTACCTTTCTACATCAGTGAGTTGATGTTCGATAAATTGTTCTACTTCTGATAACGTGGGCAGCCCATAAAAATCACCATACGATGTAGTTGCTAAAGCCCCCATCGCTAAAGCATACTTAGACATTACTGTTAATTGGTCATAACCATACATTTTTAGACTATAGATAACCCCAGCAGCAAAGGCATCTCCAGCACCTACAGGGTCAATATCTTTTACACTATAAGCTTGTCCATGAATATGTGTATGCCGATTAATAAATACGGCGCCTTGATCTCCATTTTTTATGACAAGCAACTTTAAATTTGTCTGATCAATGTGGTTCATCAACTGCTCCATTGATGGTGTATTAAACAAAATATCTGCTTCACTCTTGCCAGCTAACAACACATCAACATGTGGTTCTATGATTTGATAAAAGGCTTTTAAATCATTTTCATTCCATAATTTTTTTCGGAAATTAGGGTCGAATACAATAGTCATATGATGTTGTTTCGCAACTTTAATTAATTTAAGCGTCTCTTGATAAGTATGGTTACTAAGTGCAGGCGTAATACCAGTAAGATAAAGTATGTCAGCGCTTTCAAATATATCGTTTAAAAAAGAATTAATATTCAAATAATTGATGGCACTGTTTTTGCGAAAATAATCCACACGAATAGCTTGCGCAATGCCACGTTCTTTAGTCATTAAACCGGTTGAGTAATGATTTAAAGTTTGAACAAATCGCGTATCAACCCCTTCACCATTCAATTGATACTTTATGGCTTCTCCCACGGCATCATTACCAAGTGCAGAAATTAAACTCGAATGAATTCCTAAGCGAGACAATCCAATTAACGTGTTAGCCTCAGCACCAGCAATATAAAAATTTAACTGGTTAGTATATTTAAGTTGTGCATGATTTGAAGAAAACACACCCATAATTTCACCATAAGAAATTACTGTCAATTTATATCCACTCCATTTCTTGTTAGACCCATCGCGCGCGAAATAAAATAGGCATTTTGTTTTATTTTTTGCGGAATCAAATCGTTATGCTGAATTCTTTCCTTTGGTCCAGCACAACTGATGGCACCTATTACATGACCAGCATCATTTAAAATAGGTGCAGCAATACAGTACAACCCGAGTTCATTTTCTTCATCATCAATCGCATAACCCTGCGCTTTAAAACGTCTTAACTGTACTTTCAACATTTCATAGTTTTTCACTGTATATGGCGTAACTTGTTCAAATTCTATATCAAGAAAAAAACAATCAAGTAACTTCTTGTCATACATGTAAAGGCACGCTTTGCCTAGTCCAGTGGTATAAATCGGTTTATTAGCACCTGGTTGTGCGGCGGTTCTGATGGAGCGATGGCTGTCGATTTTAGTTAAATAAATCATCTCATACCCTTGAGGATAAGCTAAAAATATAGTTTCATTAAGTTCATCACTTAAGTGTTTAATATAAGACAAACTTTCGTTATATAAATCCAGATCTTCACGGGCACGATTGCCTAAGCTAATAAGCTTAGATCCCAATAAATATTTATTCTGATAATCTTTGCGTATATAGTTTGCCTCAACCATAGTTTTCAATAAATTAAATAAGCTGCTTGCTGGAATCTGCAATGCCTGGCCAATTTCTTTTTCACTCAAAGGGTGTTGTTGAAGATGTAATAAATTTAAAATATCAAAGACACGTTGTGCAGACTTAACTATAAAAATCCCACCTTTCTATTTCACATATGTGAAATGAATTTATATATGTGATGGCACAGGAATATAAACATATGATTGTAAAATAGTCAACAGAAATTTATGTAATAAACATTGAATTATAACTATAGCTCAGTCCATATTACTCCATAAATTTCTTACAGTGTTATACCCAATATCAGTGATTAATTGAAATATAATTGTTTATAAAGAAATGGAGCGGGACAGAATTCATAATGAATTCGTAGTCCCGCCCCAGCACGGTTGACCAGGATTGAAAAAGCTTGGTATCCAGCGTACTTTCAATCCAGTCAACTACTGCCAATATAGCGTTTAGATCTTAAAAAATGATGTTACAGATGCTTGGTTTGTCGAAGCAATTTTAACGCTTATTTTTTGCAGTATCTATCACAGCATTAGATGTCGTTTACGAATCGTACCATCTTTGTGTGATACATTAACACTATAGCTGCACGCATTTGTCAAATCTACTAGTGTCAAATACATATTATGTCCTGCCCCTGTATCAATATCTATCATGCCGTTTTCAATATGGATTTCTTCTTTTGAATAACCCAATTTATAATTTGGCACATGGCCATGGATAATTGTTTTGCCTTTGATTTGATGCTGATTTAATGCTACTGAATGATGCGCAGTTACATGTTCACACTGCTGTTTATCTATGGGAACCCGCACATCGATACCAGCATGCACAAAAATGTATGAATCTAACACTTTGATATACGGCAGTCCACTCAAAAATTTATGCCAAGCCTGTGCCTCGCTATCCTGTCTTTCTAACCAACGTAATTCATGATTTCCAACAAGCGCTATAGCTCCTTTGTTGACTAATTTTTGAACTAACCGTAATGTTCCAACCGAATCTGGACCATTATTTACATAGTCTCCAAGTAATACGAGTTGGTCTGTTTCTGCATTATATACTGCCTCACTTAGTAGCTTGATTAAAGCATCTCCATGACCATGAATATCTGAGGCAACTAATATTCGTTGCGGCATACGCTTGTATCAACTCCTCTTGTACTGAGTCCATTACACATCTAAGACTGCTGGACACTGCTTTTTCGTTGGTAGACCTCTAACGCGATTAATATCACTGATGTAATACCAATGGACATCAATGCCATCGCCATACCTTGCGCAGAGTCACCTTGTTCAAACTGGCGATAGATAAATGTTGATGAAGTATCCGTATTCGGTGGTCGTAGCATCAATGAAGCGACTAATTCACGCATAGAAATACAGAATATTAAAATCCAGCCAGATATCATACCCGGTTTCAATAATGGTAATGTAATCGTTCTAAATAATGTCCAGCCACGACTACCTGAAATTGCAGCTGCTTCATATAAATTAGGGCTTAACGTTCTTTCCACATTTTTAATATTCTGTACGGCATATGGAATATAAAGTACAGTGTAAGCAACCACCAGAATAGCAATCGTATTATAAATAGGTAATATGTTGTATCGGTTATTCCAAAACAATATCAATCCAATCACAACAATAATACCCGGCACAGTATTTGGAAGCAGACTTGTAAAATCAATTAATCGACTTAGCATACTTTTGTGTTTTGTAATTAAGACACACCATAAACCAATGACAGTAGCCAATGTCGCTGCTATCGTTGCAAGCATGATACTGTTAAACAGTGCAATACCACCATTACCCATCAATACATTGATAAAATTATTAATTGTAAAATTGCTAAAATGAAAGCCAGCAGCTAACTTTTTCATAAAGGCACTGACAAAAATGCTCGCGTACGGTAAGACAATCGTCACAAACAATTCAACCACAACAAACGCATAGCATAGTATATTCCATGATGATGCTTTATGAATCTTTACTTGATGACCTTTACCAGAATCAGCTTGAATATTAGTACGCGTTTGAACCCATTGTTGGAATGCCCATACGGTCATGCTAACGGCCAATAACAAACTCGATAACAATGCCGCACGTTGAAAATCAATCGGCCAAATCGACGCACTGTGATGAATTTCTGAAGTAAGTACGTGAAAGCCAATTCGATTCCCCATTGTAACTGGTGTTCCAAACTCTCCAATTGTTTTAACAAATACTAATAGTGCCGCCATGCTGTAACCTGAGATAAATTGTGGTACGATGATTTTTCTAAAACGATACATAAACGAACCGCCATATATTTCAGCCGCTTCTTCTTGTGATTGATGTATTGTCAGTAAAGCATTTTTTAGCATGACATATAAAAATGGCGTTAAATGGCAACTCATAATAAGTACCATGCCAAAAAAGCTAAAGAAATACGGTGTTATATGTGCAAAGATAGGACTAATTTGCTCAAGCAAACCATTGCGCTGCATTGTCAGCATCCAACCCATAGCACCAATATATGGTGGCACCATGAATGGAATCATAATCATCATATCTAACCATTGATGTTTTACTAACGTCGTTTTAGTCATAATAAAACTTAATGGTAAGGCAATAACTGTACTTAGAATCAATACTGAAATACCTAAAACAATTGAATTCCATAATATTTTTAAGTGATAGCTTTCAAATAACTGTGATATATTACCTACAAAAGTATTTTCTTCAGACGGTACAAATCCTTTAAAAAGTATTAAACATAAGGGCATGATGATAAGCAAAAAGAGCACGACACTAGCTAATATTTGATTAGTTCTTAACATGAGTTTGTTTTGTGGCATATTATCTCATCAATTCCGTAAATTGTTTTAATACTTTTTCACTTTTGTCTGATAAATTTTCCCAATCATATTTATATTCTTTAATATCTTGACGTTTAGCTTTACCTTTTTTCTTTTCTGCAGCTTTATCTGCTGGAATTAAATAATGGTCATCCACTTGCTTTTGTCCTTTTTTACCAGTGACATAATCCATGTATTGTTTGGCCAGTTCTTTATGTTTTGATGATTTTAAAATAAATGCAGGTCTTGGTGAAATTGCTGTACCTGATTCTGGATATTTAATATCTACTGGTTCACCGTTCGCTTTAGCTTTATAGACCATGTAATCGACACCACCATAAACAACATCATTGTCGCCTTTAATAACTGATTCTAATGCTGGTTTATTAGCACCTGCTTGTTTCATACCATTGTCTTTTAATTTTTTATATTCATCCCAAGCTTTATCCCCTTCGTTATTCACTTTTATAGATAATAAATCTAAAGCAGTTCCTGATTCTGATGGATCTGGAATCGCAATTTTATTTTTATATTTAGCGTTAGTTAAATCCTTAACATCTTTAGGTGGTTGTTTTACTGCTTTGGTATTATATGACAAGCCTAATGCGCTACCGCTGAAACCGTAATAATAACCTTTGCTATCAATCCAATCTTTATACAATTTATTATGATTCTTAACTTTGTAAGGTTCGATTAAGCCTTTTTTCTTATAATCAAGTGCAGCAGGTAATGATGCGAGTTGTACGACATCCGCTTTCGGATTATCTTTTTCTGCTTCTAAGCGACCTAAAATTTCGCCCGTCGTCCCTTGAAAGACTTCTACTTTTTTGCCACTTTCTTTTTCAAATTCTTTTACCATATCTTTGACTAAATCATCAGGTCCAGCTGCATAAAGAACCAATTTATCTTTACTACCAGAACTTGAGTCGGACTTGTTATTGCCGTCTTCTGATTTATTTTGACATGCCGTAAGTACTAAGACTGCCGCTATCGTTAAAACGAAATATTTGATTAACTGTTTCATTTTTTTATTCCCCCAAATGAATAAAGTAGTTTTTTGGTATATCAAATGTTAAATACACTGTATCTTCAATATCATGTAATTGCGTATCATAAAACATCACAGTTTCATTAGCGAGTTGTGCAGTATATTGATATCTTTCTCCTGTAAAATGCATTGTCTTAATGATTGCTTGATTTTCTTGTTCTTCAGCATGTACATGGATATTTTCAGGTCGAATCAATAAACCATAGGTACCTTCTTTTATCTCATCATTCACTGGCAACTCTAATCCCTGCTTATTAGTAAAAATATGCGTTTGAACTTGCCCTTCAATATAGGTTCCTTTGCCAATAAATGTTGCAACCTTTTTACTTTGTGGATTGTAATACAATGATTCGGGCGCGCCTTGCTGAATAATCTTGCCATCACTCATCACAGCAATTTCGTCTGACATCGTCATAGCTTCATATTGATCATGTGTCACAAAAATAGCTGTCATACCATAGGTCTTAATCAGCCGCTTGATGAGTAATTGCATGTCTTCTCGTAACCCTGCATCTAATGCCGATAAGGGCTCATCCATCAAAATTAATTTCGATTGTGAAATAATTGCTCGCGCCAATGACACCCGCTGTTGTTGACCACCAGATAATTGATGAATTGCTTTATCATGTTGATCCGCTAACTTCACTTCTGCCAAAGCAGCCATAACCCGTTCTTTCAATTGATTGGTATCTTTCTTTACCTTTAGTGGATAAGCTACATTTTGAAACACTGTCATATGTGGCCACAGCGCAAAATCTTGAAAAACCATACCTAAATCTCTATCTCCCGGTGCCATAAAAGCGTGTTGCTGTGACGAGAAATACACATCGTCATCATTAGTAATCACACCATTATCCGGTGTTTCCAAGCCAGCTATCAATCGCAATAACGTCGTTTTCCCACAGCCAGATGTTCCTAATAGTGACAAAAATGTTCCCTGTTTTACAGTCAAATCAATTCCTTGAATGACTTGTTTTGAATTAAAGGACTTTGTAATATCACGTAATTCTAAAACCACTTTCTCACCTCTTTCACTTATAACTATAGGAAAAGATTGTTAACGAAGTTTAAATATAATATTAACGTCTCCTCAAAAAAGTATATGTAAGCTATATAGATGTATAGATAAAATTTATATTTTGGAGTGTTAACCGATGAATACAAAACAAATGCTTATTTTTAAACATTTTGTGGAATATCAAAATGAAAATATGGTCGCAGAAAAACTGAATATTACACAACCTACTGTCACATTTCACCTTAAAAATTTAAATCAACGCTATGGCACACCGCTATATCATAAAAAGGGGAAGCATTTTAAACTCACTGAAGCTGGAGAATTACTATTTCGTAACAGTAATAAACTATTGTATTTAATGCAGGAAACAGAAGATATTTTGGAAGACTACCGGCAGTCTAAGCGTGGCACTTTAAAAATCGGCGCAAGTCATGCACTGGTTTATCACATTTTGCCGCATATACTTAAAAACTATCTTCAAGCTTACCCGCATATTCAAATTGATTTGATAGTTGATACTGCACCCAATATTATAGAAAAGCTACGTCATCGAGAAATAGAAATCGGTGTTATTTCAGAAAAAGGCTTTTATGACGACGATATCAAAGTCAAGCGCTTTACTGATAACCCTTTAATGGTCGCAATGGATTGCCACCATCCACTCGCAGCTCAAGAACATTTAACATTGACCGATATTACACAGTATCCGTTTATATTACATAGCGGGGGTTCTACTAGACAAAGTATTGAAGAATGGCAAACAGAAAATTTTGTGGATTTACCAGTACGTATGCAAGCCAATAGCGTAAGTAGTATTTTAGAAATGTTGAAAGACGCAGATTATTTAAGTCTAATTAGTGAGCGCGCATTAAGTAACAATCCATACATCACCGCTAAAACACTTCCCCATGCACCCGCTCCTAGACACATTTCATTAATTTATCGTGAGGATCAATATATGACACCTATTATTCAGAACTTTATATCATTAATGTACGAAAGTTAACATGCATTTTAGATAAAAATCAAAACGAGTCATCATGTTTAGAAAAATAAGACACCATCGTCTCATTTAATAAACACTACTAAATTAAATGAACGAGGTGTCTTATATATAAAATCGATCACGTAACGCAACATACGCTATCAATAGATATTGCCGTTTTCATACATTCAAATCATACCTCTTACTATCATAAGGATATTGAGGAAATCCTGCTCGAAGAAAAGATTTTTTGCTGTAATTTTGCACTAGACCTCACTGTCTGTCTAGTAATTATCAAATATCAGATTTGTTTTAAGTTGATCACGTTGCTCGTGTATACCTAAATCATTGAGCTTATTAACGATGTCCTTTTGAGCTTTTTTGGCTTCTGCTTCTGTTTTCACTTTAGTTGATATTTCAACGATATTTTGATTTTTTACATCCCAATTTTCAATTTTAATATCATGATTATTGATAGTACCTTTGTGACGTTCGAAATGAACTGGACCAATTAATGTTGGTTGTGTGATTGCTGCAAGCTTATTTTTGTATGGGCTCGTGGCAAATGATTTAAATAATGTTAAGCTTTGAGCTGCATTAGGCATTTCTAACCCTTTTAAATCTGTATCTGCTTTGGCTTCCTTTGTTACACTTAGTGTTTGACTATTCTCGCCATACTCAACTTCAAACTCGTCACCATTGTAACCGTCTGCTTTCGCTTGTTTAATTGCTTGATCTACTTGATTATTTACGATTGGATAGCGTTTTTTGTACTGTAATGCATATTTTTTATCCTTTTCACTTTTTCGCAGTCTATATGTGACTTTATCTTTGTAATTTGAACGTTCTTTGTTATCCAGAAAAGCGACGTTAAAGTCTTCATCTTTATCTTCAGAACCCAGTGCTTCTAAAACATCATGTTTAATATGACGATTATCTTTGACCACTTTATCACTATCGACATATACTTTTACCTCATATTGATCTGCTGCAGCATATGTATAGTGATGTGTAATACCGCTGCACATCAATAATACTGTTGTAGCTATACCCACTTTTAAACCTTTCAATTTCATATACATTCCTCCTTTAATACTAATGATAGAAGAATAATATGACCTCAGTTTAAGATTTTTGTTAAATCACCACTAATTTTTATAAACATATTCTATAGTTATATTTATTATGCCGCGAATGCATTTCTAATTATTTAAGCGTGTCTTCCATTTTTGTGATAAAAGTCAGTATAGAAGCAAATTGCACTGTTTGATATAACGTGATAAATTTTTAAAGGGAGTTGTTTATATATATGAAAATTAAGATGTATATTTTTTCTTTATTGATTTGTTTTATTGGATTCTTTGTCACATATTATTTGTTTGAATTAATCGTAGGTAACCCTATTACAGTTGGGGAAGGTTTAGTAGGCGCTCTAGGATTTACATGTGTTATTGGTATTTTTTCACTCTTGTCTCTTTTTTTAAAAAGAAATAACGATAAATAGTTCTGTTAAAAGTGATTACCATGAATACGCAAACGCTATCGGTTTCTACTAGGAGCATTTTCCACGTCTATGTTTCATGTGAAACTTTATTATTTTCTTACTAATTTTGGGCTAGACAACTACTGCCAATATATAGTTCATAGCATCAAACATAATTATGTTTCAAACTGATTTTATTCATAATATAACTAACGGTTGAAAAAAGAAGTAAAAACATTTGCTCTTCAGTTGATGTTAAGTAGGTTACAATTACTGCTATAAGGAATATAATTACATAGCCTAGCCATTGATTGTGCACCATATTCATTATCAATTTAGTACTATAATTACACGTAGCAATAAATGTTATCACATACAGTGCAATCACAATTATACTAGGTATTTCAAACTGGTAGTGCTTAACTATTTTTAAGCCTAACCCTAGCAGCACAATCATTGGAAATAGTGCAAAATAAATAAACTGACTACTTGGAATATCAATACTTTCTTTAAATTTTTCCATATTAAAATCTGGTTTATCTTTTTCTTGCATAAACAAAGTATTGATATGATTGATTTGTTGCATCGTACGCCTGATATATAAATAAAAAGGTACCATCATTATCATGAATAACACATTGATACTAATATACTGCAACCATGATTGTGTATTTATGAAGTCTTCAAGCCACACATCTAACTTGTGATTTAGACCAAACATGTAATAACAGCCTAGCGTAACGAATATAACTAACATCATGCTGTATTTACCTTTCATGGTTGTTCCTCCTTTAAATTTAAGGTGCGTCATAACACACTTTGAATCTTCATTACCTTCATGATTGCAGTCAATGCATATCGTTTCTATCAGCTGATTCGTCATTTATTATGCTGATTCATCTCTTTTGTCCATCTAAGTACAAAGACAATAACAACAACACCAAATATTGTCGCAAATAACCAATCTTGCTTTACAATAAAGACAATTGTCGAAATAACAAAAACCATGGCAATAAGCATTCTTAGTACATTTTTAGACATCGTTATCCTCCTTTGATGAGAGACTTTAGCTTAATCATATGCTTTATATCTAACGCTGAACATTTGAATTCAATATAAAGCATGTACTTTTCCATTTAAGTATAAGATATATGCAACTCGTATGTTGTGACTTAAATCATAATACATACAATTGTCATTTTATATTTACATAAATTACAAATAAAAATGGAAAGCATATTTTCAATCCCGTCAACTACTGACAATATAGCGTTTAGCGCCTAAAAAAATTATATCCTAGACTTATTTTAATCCCTATAGCTATGCGAATACCTCAGACAATTCAGTGGTGGTATAATGGGCAGCACTATCTTTAAACTTATGTATTGCGTGTCTCATGTATGTTTGCTGTTCATCTTTACTTAAACACTGCCAACCCAACCTTCTTCGCTCAATCCAACGACTAAACTTCCTTTAATAACACACCTTCACAGTAATATTGTAAAACCAATTACACCCTTTTCATAATAAGTCCACAAAATAATTTAAAGCTAAAAATCATACACATGTTAAATTAAAATTTTATTTTAACAATCCTGATATTTAAGAATTAGTTAAGAATTATTAATAGTTAGTTAATGTGATTTTGTATATTTTCTTCGTATGATTAAGCATGTAAACATCACAAAGAAAGAAGGAATAGATTATGAAATTAAAAACTTTATTATTATCAACAGCACTTGCAACATCACTATTATTAGGCGCATGTGGAAATTCAAATCATGACAGTGATACAAAAAAAGATGAGAAAAAAACGGAAAGTCAAAAGTCTAACCATACAACTGCAGAAAAAGGAATGTTTAAAGGAGAAAACAAAGAAACCGTTGAAGGAAAGGCAATGATTAAAGACAACAAATTAATGCTGACAGACTTCAAATCTTCAAAAGGACCAGACTTACATGTCTATTTAACAAAAAATGGTGATATTAAAACCGGTAAAAAAATCGATGCAGTTAAATATGATGAAAAAGAACAAACATTTGACTTAAAAGGCATCGATGTCAAAGCGTACGATACAGTAACGATTTATTGCGATAAAGCACATGTTGTATTTGGAAATGCCAAAATAAAATAACAACATCCTTTTAATAACATATAGATTAATCATACAACTGATGAGATAGACGTCTATCATTAAGGCATGCTATCTCATTTTTTAACAGCAAAGGAGACAAACACGATGACAAACACGATAACAAACGCCATGACAATGACATGGAAGATCATCATACTTTTACTTAGAATGGGCAGTGGTTTCGTTATACTAAAGCAAGGCTATGAAAAATTGACGGGAGGTTTTGCCGTTGATGGGCTTGTTCCCGTTATTAAAGAAAATCAAGATTCCCCAGAGTGGTATAAATACTTTTTTGAACATGTCGTCGCACATCATTTAGACCTATTTCAATGGATGATACCCATTGGTGAAATCGCCATAGGTCTAGGCTTATTATTTGGCGTTCTATCTTATACAGCTAGCTTTTTCGGTACATTTGTGATGTTAAATTACATTCTCGCAGATATGATATTTACGTATCCATTACAACTATTTTTCTTTATAATATTATTAATGAATAAAGAAACATTACAATCTCTTGAATTAATGCATTTCTTTAAGAAAAAACAATCAAGGAATGATGTAAATGGAAAGAATCGCCATCATTGATGATGAACCTGATATTAGAGACATATGTAGAACATACTTTGAATTTGAAGGATATGAAGTGTTGACTGCTTCAAATGGTCAAGAAGCATTAGATTTGCTCGAACAAGACGTGGACTTATTTATTCTAGACATCATGATGCCAGAGAAAGATGGCTATGCCGTTATAAAAGAAATGAAGGCTAGACAATTAGATATTCCTTATATTTATCTTACCGCTAAGACAACAGAATCAGATACGATTTATGGCTTAATGTTGGGTGCAGACGATTATGTCAAGAAGCCCTTTAGCCCTAGAGAACTTGTAATTCGAGCTAAAAACATCTTATCTCGCACGGTTAAACATTCATCCGCACAAACACTATCTTTTGGGGCATTAACACTTGATAACTTAACTAAAACAGCGACAATTAACAACGAAACTATCACGCTTAGAATTAAAGAATTTGATTTACTTTGGTATCTTGCAACCCATGAAAATGTTGCATTATCTAAAACAGATTTACTCGAACAAGTATGGGGTTATGACTATTATGAGGATATGAACACGCTTAATGTTCATATTCATCGTTTGCGAGATAAATTAGAACAACATCACTATAAAGACTACATCATTTCCACTGTTTGGGGACTTGGTTATAAGTTCCACAGGGGGTATTAAATGACGATACGTAAACAACTTATTATCTCGTTTTTTACATCGATCACGTTTTCAACTCTATTTTTATTTGTACTCAATGAATTAATGTGGTTTGACATGACGCAGACACTGCTACTTACGCTGTTCTCTCTTATTTCAAGTATGGTTACAATGATGATCGCTATGACTTTTTCAATACCCACCATTCATAAGATTGAAAAGTTAAACCATGAAACACAGAAAGTAGCCAATGGCAGCTTTGAAATAGAGCCATTAGATATTCAATCACCTTTAGAATTAAAAGAGTTAAATGATTCATTTGAAACCATGGTCACCAAAGTACGCGAGCAGATGGAACGCATTAAGAGTGAAGAAACTGAAAAAATTCATATGGTACAAAATTTAGCACATGATTTAAAAACCCCGTTAGCTACAATTAAATCGTATTCTGAAGCTTTAAAAGATGGTGTCATAAACACAGAAGAACGACAACAACATGCTTATAAAGTATTAATTTCCCAATCAGATAGATTAAGCCATATGTTTGATGATTTAACTACAATGATGACAGTAAGCGGCCATTCACAAGACCTTGGTTACTTACAAATCGATCAATTATTATTGCCAATCTTAGAAGCTTATCAGCAACAAATAGAACAGCAACATCGTGAACTTATTGTAGACGTAGAAAAAGGCATTCCTCGCTTCTTACAAGACGGAATGGCTATTGAAAGAATCTTATCAAATTTTTTAGATAATGCTCTAAAATTTTCTAAACTAGAAACACCTATTGTTGTCACTGCTAAGAAAGTCGATACGACGCATGTGTCGATTGCAGTCACTGATCAAGGCTGCGGTATCGCTGAGCACCATTTAAAACGCATATTTGAACGCACATATCGTATCGAGCACTCACGTAACCTCAAGAGTGGTGGCTCGGGTCTTGGATTATACATTGCTCAAATGCTTGCTCATCAAATTGATGGTCATATTACGGTGGATAGCAAGCTCAATGAAGGTACAACCATGACGCTAACTTTTAACACACACAAGAGTAAACTTAGCTGATATCCTTAAAACTTTCACTAGCTTAGTTAGCAGCTGTAACAGGTACATTTATCTTTTTTATTTAGACATCCTTTAGTATACCCGCACACAAACGTCAGTGTAACCTAATAACAGTTTGAGGCATAAATATAACGGATTAAAAAAAGAAGCCCATGGGACTGGACATCATTATGTTTTAGGCTATGAACGTTATATTGGCAGTAGTTGACTGGATTGAATATGGCTGGATACCAAGCTTTTTTCAATCCTAGTCAATCTTGCCTTCCGTTGTTTATGCTGGATGATGTATTGATTTAAAAGTAAATGCACCATCTTCATAGTCAAATTTTAAGATACAGCAGTTCGTAAATTTCATTTCACTTGCTTCCGCTAATGGTAAGCATGTATGCGTAAATAAAGATAAAACATCCCCATGACTTACGACTACAACGTTATGCTTGTTCGTTTCATTAAGTATTTCTTGTAATGTATTAACTGTTCGTTGTTGTACTTCATCTGCCGTTTCTCCACCATAGTCTGCAAAGAATGAACCAAAATCTATCACACTATCATGTGGCGGATTTAACAGCTCAGACTCACCTTCATATATACCATAATTCCATTCTTTAATGCCTTTCAATCGTCGATAATTTTCATTAGGGAAAATAATTTCTAATGTATCCGAAGCACGTTCTTGCGTTGAAGAGAATAACTCATAGTCACTTAAATTTAATTGATTAAAGTATGTTTTGGCTAGCGCTGCTTGTTGTTTTCCTAAATCCGTTAATGGTGAATCAGATGCGCCTTGGATTTGACACTTTTTATTAAATATTGTTTGTCCATGTCTAATTAAATATAATGTTTTTTTCATATCAATACCCCTTTAAGTCCTATTTTTTATTTTAGTATCGCCCTATCTGTGTGAAAAATGCTTGATGCCTAGTTTTTCAATCCAGATAGAGCATAAAATACCCTATCCACAATGCACTAAAGCTTAAACCTGTAACCAGTGGTTGTTGTCAAATTCAACATGATCTGGCTTAGCATAATCCGTAATCATATAATCTATTGCTTTAAAATCATTAATGACAAAAGATGCGTTATTATCACGTTTAGTACTATCTGCAACCAAGAAGGTTTCACTACTCTTCTGAAGCATCATGTTACTCACTAAAGCCTCTTCTAAATCATATTCATAAATTTGAGATGTATCAAAAGCGCCACAAGATAAAAATGCTTTATCAAATTTAAATTGTTGTAATACTTGATTTGTTAATGAACCACGTACAACATCTTGCTCTGTGTTGGATATTCCTGGAAGCATAATAATCTCTGCTTCGATGCGTTGTTCCTCAACTGCTTTATTTAATTCCATAACAGTCATAAATGAATTTGTAACAAACGTACAATTTGATAGATGATTTAAATACTTGGGAATACGGCCTATCGTTGTTCCTCCATCTAGCACGATAATTTCTGCATTATTAATAAACTGAGCTGCTCGCATTGCTAAACGCTCTTTAACTTGCGCTTGCTTTTCCCATTTATTTGTATAAGACTGCTCTTTATTCAAATAGTTATATTTGACCGCACCACCATGTATTCTTGTCACTTTTTTATCTTCTTCAAGTGTTTCTAAATCTTTTCTAATGGTCTCGGGTGTAACTTCAAAATATAATGCTAAATCGCTCACAAATACCTTTCCATGCGTAGCAATTCGCTCACAAATCACTTCAAGTCTCGATTTCTTTTTATACATGCAAATGAACTCCTATCTGTGCTAGTTTCATTTTCCAGTGTCCCTTATCCCATCTTCGAATGATTAATATAAAGCGCACACCTTCTTCAAAAATATTTATTAATATAATACCAATATATCCCCAGCCTAAGACAAATGCTGTAAGATAAGATAGCGGAATTAACAAACACCAAGTCGTTATGACATTCACGCATACTGGATAGCGAACATCTCCAGCGACGTTAAGTATATCGACAATAAAGTTATTAATCGCTCTTATAGGCTCCAGTGCAATAAACAACATTAAATACGATAATGTTAAATGATACACACTGTCATCACCTGAGATATAGCGCCCCAGACTATAGAACACACCAACAACCGCAACCATAATGACTGCTGAACGCAACACATTGATGGCTAAACCCTTGTATACACTACGATGTAATACATTGAATTTCCTGCGCGCAATTAATTTCCCTAAATATATTTGACTAGCTAGGCTATATGCCATCGCAACGCAAAATGATACATTGCTAATAGCGACTGTTAGTGATTTAGCTGCCAGAACTTCGGTTCCTAACACCGCAATAAAGGCCGTCGTAATCGTCTGTGCAAAGTTATAAGAAATTTGTTCACCAGCACCTGGTAAACCCAGTAAAATTACTTTTTTAGTCATGAACATATTTAACTTTAAAAACTTTGCCTGTGGTTTATATTTTTTAATTAAATAATAGCCTCCATATAGCAATCCCAACAATCGACTCATCAGTGTGGCAACAGCTACAGCTAAAATAGGGTTACCTACATAATCTGTAAAGACAAACAAGATGCAACAACTTAATATGATATTGATGATATTAATACCTACTGTGATTTTAGCTGCAATGTTAGCCATATATAAAATTCTTAATATCGTGCTGACCAGCATCTGAGCTGTTGTAATAGCAAAACCAAGTAGTAAGATCACGCCAAATTGATACGTTAGTTCAAAAATGTCTTGTGAAACCTGCATAAGCATCAAAATCCAGCGATAACAAATAAGTGCAGTAATCCCAAGTAACGCTGAAAGCACTAAATTCAATGTCAGGCTATGATATAGTTCCGATTTAATCGCTGTCATATCCCGTTCCTTTTGATGTACTAAGCGAATAGAAACACCCACATGGACAATCGTAATCACAAAAGTCAACAGTGTTAGTATTTGGGTACTTATCCCTGATACTGCAATCGCTTTGGTATCATAAGCACTCAGCATAATCACGTCAGCTTGACCCATCAACATCATAAACAGTTGCTCTATTAAAATAGGAACATATATCTTTTGAAAACGAGATTTAGAAACACTGGTCATATTCTACAATCTTTGTTTCATATGGTTTGTTTGGTGATAATTCAATTAAACGCGCGCCCCTAGTAATATCACCATAGCAATGAAATCCGCTGATGCGACCATAATTTAAATGAATGCCATAATGATTGAAGCTAAAATCATTGTCATGATCATGACCACAAAACATGCCTTCAATATTGCCAGAATACAACATTTGTGCGAAAAGTCCTGAGTTCATTGTTGGACAACCTATCTCCTCATTAAAAATACCGTGATACAATTTAGTTTGTGAAATGGCTTGATATTCTGGTATAGGAATATGCGTAAACAACAAGTTATGCTTAGGCATGATTTGATCTTGTTGCTCATAATAGCGTTCTACTTCAGCAATCCATGCCACATGGTCTGGGTGAATATAAGCATATTGACCAATAGCAGTTGTGCTATAATCTCCGCCATCAATAACGTAAAGCAAATGTGATAACTGGTCATTGTCATATACTTCTAACACATATGCTTCTTTATCATTAACAATCTTCGAATGCTTCTTACATGCATAGTTGTTTGCAAGCTCGGCTTCAATTTGTCTTAAATCACTGCGACTTAAATGATTTTCTGTATCGTGATTACCAAATGTCGTCGCAATGCTAGTGTCAAATTGATTTAAAAATTCAATCAGATTTCGGTATACCTTTTCAGAATCCATCACACCTTGAGACCATATTTGATCACCCGTAAACATACATAAGTCTGGTTGATATGTGGTAATGAGTTGTTCAAGCAATTGATACGTCTGTTGATCTTTGTCATTATTTTTCGGACTTAAATGTAAATCTGTAAATTGCATGATTTTGAATTTTGACATTGTCTATACTCCTTTATTCTTTGGTCGAACCGATATTAACACCTTTAACAAAGTGTTTTTGGACAAACGGGAAAAGTAACAGTACAGGAATAATTAGCAACACAATCATTGCCATTTGTAGTGAGTCCCCTGTAATCGTAATGCGCTCAATCATTTGATATGCACCTGACTTTTGTTTCAACGCATTGGCGATAGAATCCTGGCTCGTCAACATATCTTGTAAGACGGTTGCCAATGGCTTTAACTGCGGATTTCTAACAAAGAATGCACCTGTAAACCAATCATTCCACTGACTTACCGCATTAAAGAGTGTAATTGTCGCAATAACAGGTTTACTCATCGGCAAGATGATTTTCCAAAATATTTGCCAATCATTACAGCCATCTATACGTGCCGCTTCAATCACACTAATTGGTATTTGATTGAAGAACGTACGCATGATTAAAATGTTATACACGCTGTATAGCGATGGAATAATATAAACCCAAAATGTATCTGTCAGGCTTAGTTGATTCAATAAGATATATAATGGCACTACACCTGCACTGAATAACATCGTAAAGACTAAGAAAAAAGAAATCGTTCTTCTAAACGGTAGCGACTTAATCGTTAATGCGTACGCAGCCATAGCGGTTAATATAACGCTAAGCACTGTACCAATAATCGTTTTAGCCAAACTAATAAACAACGCATTCAAAATGGTTCCTTGTTTAAATATTTCCTTAAAATTATCTAATGAGAACTGACGCGGCCAAAAGGTAATACCACCCTTTTGTGCATCAGCCCCACTATTGAAAGCTAATGCAATAATATTAATCATCGGCAACAGAATTGATAGTGCAAGGGTAATAATAATCACCCAGGAAATACTGCGAATAATAATACTGCTCCAATCTCGCTTGATTTTCATTCATTGTCATCCTTTAGAATCGTATTTTTTCGCCATTTTTTATTTTCTTTTCAATCATTTTTTCAAATTCTGGGAGACCAGCTTGGTCTAATTTCTTTTTCGCATCTTCTAAAATACGTTCAGACTCTTTGTCAGTTTTAGCATAATACGCGCGTTTTAAAGATTCATCGTATTCATCCAAGGCTATTTCCAATTCTTCACCTTTATCAAATTTTGGTAAGAAAGATTTAACTGTTAAACCATCAATAACTTTTGCATGCTTTAATTTTTCATCATAATGCCATGATTCGGCCATTTTCTCTGGATTTGTTTTACCTTGTTTTTTTCGAGCATTGTCGCCATACTCTCTTTCACCAAAATCATCTAGATTATCTACATCGGTAAGTCCTAAGTGGTCAGCCCAGTATGAACCTGCACCACGGAAACCTCTTTTTTTCGCTTGATCTGGATGTTCATCTATTTCTTTTAATACTTCTTTTTTCACAACAGGATTGCCTTTTTTGTCTAAATTATAATCGCGTCCCTTAATACCATATTCACCTAATAATTTCCCTTCACGACTGGCTAAGAAATCCGCTAACTTCACTACATCTTCAGGATGTTTTGTACTTTTAGGAATTGACCAACCGCCATATCCTGATTTATAAGACATTTCCATTTGGTACTTTCCTTTAACCGTGTTTAAAGGCCCTAGCGGAATGTATTTCATACTTTGGTTTTCAGTCACGTAATTGTGCAAATCTGACACAATGCCCCATGAACCATTTACAAGCCCTTCTTTAGCTTGGTTTTCAGACATAGTATAAAAGGCTTTATGCATCAATCCTTCATCCATTAATGACTTCACATATTTTACACGTTTCATGCCATAATCTGTATCTGATTCATGTTTCACCTTATCATGATCTATTTGGAACTTTTCATCTGCCCCACCAGTCCATACTAAGTCGTTATAAAAAGCCGTACGATCACTACCACCCCATGCTGTAGGTCCTATAGGTGTAATTTCTTTACCATTGTCATCTTTGAAGTGATGATTTTTAATTTTTTCAGCTAATGCTTTCATGTCTTTTGATGTTTTAATAGAGCTTGGATCTAAATTTAGTTGTTCTGCAATATCTTTACGAATATAAGGACCGCCAACTACTTTTCTGCCTGGATCACCTGGTTTACGGTTAATACCCATATGCACAAAATACGTCCCGTCTAAATCTTTAGGAAACATAATATTGTCACGCGTATCTTTAGGTAAATAATCTTTCTTTAAGTACTTTTTATACACATTTGTATCTTTGAGTAATGGTTTTAAATCTGTTAGTTGCCCTTGTTTCGCAGCTTTATTTAATACTTTCATTTCTGGACGACCACTATTATCTAAATAATACACAATGAAATCTGGTAAATCTCCAGAAGCTAGACCAGAAGTTAGCGCTTCTGTAGAGTCATTTCCCGATGCCGTTTGTAATTCAAGCGTAATACCAGTCTTCTTTTTTAATTCTTTTTCAATTTCTTTATTCATTTCTGGTGACACGTCATTCTTACTTTGAAAGACGAGCCCTTTTAGTTTGCGATCTGCAATCCATGTTTTAGGTTTTCCTTTAGCGTCTGCGCGTCGTTTCTCTTCATCTTCATCTTTGCCACAAGCAGTCACAAATACAAGTAGTAACACCAATAATAAAATACTCAATTTTTTTATATGTTTCATTGTCTTCTCCTTAATATAATGATGTGTTGAATTTTCTATCTGCAAAACGATTCACTACAATGACCAAAATCAAGCCAATCACACCTTGTAACAAACCAATTGCTATTGAATAACTGAAATCCCCTTGCTGAATACCAGTACGAATCACGAAAGTATCCAAAATTTCTGCGTATTTTGCATTACCAGGTGTTTTTAATAAGTAGATTTGATCAAAACCAGCTTTCAAAATATCCCCTAACGATAAGATGAATAAAATAATAATCGTCGGTGTCAACATCGGTAGTGTGATATGAATAATTTGCTGCCAACGATTAGCGCCATCAATTTTAGCTGATTCATAAATTTCAGGATTGATTCCCATTATGGCAGCAAAATAAATGATAGAGTCCCAACCCACGTTCTTCCATAAATAACTTGAAAACATAATTGTATGGAAATATTCAGGATTCATCATAAAGAATGTAGCGCCATTGCCACCAAATTGCTGAATTAATTGATTAATCAATCCACTATCAGGCGCGAGTACTTTTTGAAAAATACCAACAACAACAACCCAAGATAAGAAATGTGGAATATACATGACCCCTTGGAATAAGCCACGGAAGCGTCCTAACTTCTTCGTATGTGAGATTTCATTAAACATAATTGCCAGAGCAATCGGAAATGGCAAAGCGAGTACTAATTTCATTCCACTGATAATTAAGGTATTGATAATAATTTGGTAGCTTTGAGAATCAGAGAAAAATCGCTTGAAATATTTGAAACCTTCCCATTGTCCACCGAAAATCGTCGTATCAAAACGGAATTCTTTAAAAGCTAAGACCAACCCTGCCATTGGAATATAATTGAAAATTAGAAAAAAGAGGAGGCAAGGAAGCAACATAAGATACAATACTTTATGCTGCCAAATACGTTGTAGCAAAGTCACTTTATGCTGCTTAACTGGGTGTGCATGATTGACGTGTAGCGTTTCTTTCACTGTACTTACTCCAATCTGTTTGTTTTGTTATATACTGACTGTTTCTGAATTCATCGCTTGCTGCTGAGGCGTAACTAAGTCACCTGTTTCACGATCAAATAAATGACAGTCTGCTAATTGCATCCCTAAATGAATGGTTTCCCCTGGCTTTAAGTCCATTTGATTATCAGTAGAAACAACGATATGTGTTTCCCCATTCACGCAATGAATTAATTTTGTAGCGCCAATTAGTTCTACTAACGTCACCTGCCAATCTGGCAATTGTAATTCATAGTCTTTTAACGCAGCGCTTTCAGTAGAAAATTGAATATTTTCAGAACGAATACCTAAATTTAAAGCATTATGCTCAAATACTCCCAATACTTGAGCATCAACAACAAGTTGTTGATTGAACAACCAACTTTGATCTTTAATGTCTAACGGAATCATATTCATTGTTGGATTTCCAATAAATGTGGCAACAAACTGATTAATAGGATGATGATAAATCTCTTCAGGCGACCCAACTTGTTGAATCACACCATCCTTTAATAACACAATTTTAGTAGCCATTGTCATCGCTTCTGTTTGATCATGCGTGACATAAATTGTAGTAGCACCCATTTTCTTATGTAGCTTAATAATTTCCGTTCGCATATGCGTTCTTAACTTTGCATCTAAATTAGATAAAGGTTCATCCATTAAAAAGATTTTCGCATCACGGACAATCGCACGGCCAAGTGCTACACGTTGACGTTGACCACCTGAGAGTGCTTTTGGTTTCCTATCTAACAAATGACTAATTTCTAATATTTTCGCTGCATCTTGAATACGTTGATCGTATTCCTTTTTATGAATGCCGCGCATTTTCAATCCAAATGCCAAATTCTTGTACACAGACATATGCGGATATAACGCATAGTTTTGAAACACCATTGCAATACCACGATCTTTAGGTTGAACTTGATTTAATAACTGATCGTCTACATAAATCTCACCTTCACTAATTTCCTCTAATCCAGCAATCATACGTAATGTTGTAGATTTGCCACATCCAGAGGGCCCTACAAAAACAACAAACTCTTGATCATCAACTTCTAGGTTAAAATCTTTAACTGCATAATGATTCCCGTCATAAACTTTGTTCAAATGTTTGAGCGTTATCATATTTTCACTCCTTAAATGATCTTACAGTTAAATTCTAGAATGCTTTTGTTAATTAAATATATTTGTTTGATAAAAAAAGATTAAAGTCCAAATTTTTGATTATAAATTTTCAAAAATATTCATCTTACAAACCATTGAAATAACAGAAAAAATATCTATTTTTAAAACAAAGATTATTCAAAAATATTTACACTAGAATAATAAAATTCACATAACACTAACAAAACATATTGAAAACCCCGTTGACACTCATCAACTTGTGTCCTCACAATTATTTGGAAATAAGACAAACATAGAAAAGCCCTTTCATCTTGACCATCAAAAATAAATAAACTAATCATGATGGACTGGTTTGAACACTTAGATTCAATGTTTGATACTTTTATCCTTAAGTTTATAAATGTTTTTTTAATAATGAATTGGGATATATCACTTGTGAAATAAAAAATAATTAAGGAGTGTCTAATCATGTATAAAATTGCAATCGCGGGCGCAGGTGCCATGGGTGGACGAATTGGCGTTTCCTTAAAACAAGCTGGCTATGATGTCACGTTAATCGATGATTGGCAAGAACACGTCAATTGCATCAATGAAAATGGTATGGAAGTCCAAACAGAGATGGATACTTATACTGTCAATATTCCAGCAGTTCTAACTAAAGATGTATCAGGACAATTTGATTTAATTATCATCTTAACGAAAGCCATGCAATCTGAAAAAATGTTACAGCATTTACAAGAAGCTAATACAATTCACAAAGATACAGCAATACTAAGCATGATGAATGGGTTAGGTCACGAAGAACGCTTATCTAAATTAGTGCCATTATCTCAAATTTATCTAGCCGTAACGATGTGGACAGCAGGTTTAAGAGGCCCAGGACAGCTACTTTTAGAAGGTGAAGGTGCCATTGATTTACAACGTGCAGATGGCGAAAAAGATTCTCGAACTGAAGTTATATTAAACATGCTCAATACATCTGGCTTAAATGCACAAATCAGTTCTGACGTCTTCAAATCCATTTGGTCTAAAGCAACTTTGAATAGCGTGTTAAATCCTTTATGTACCATTTTAGATAAAACGATTTATGAATTTGGCTGTTATGAAGATGCGCAAGATATGATTACGCCAATTGTTGACGAGATTATATCGGTAGGACAGGCAAAACATATTGACTTAAATCGACAAACGCTCTTAGACAAAATTGAAGCCTCTTATCCAAAAGAAGCACAGGGCCTACATTACCCTTCAATGCATCAAGATTATAATAACGGCCGCTTAACAGAAATCGACTATCTTAATGGTCAAATCGTTGAATATGGTAAAGTATTTAATATTCCTACACCTACAAATGCATTAATCACCCATCTTATTCACCAATTAGAAATGAAAAATCACTAACTATACCTATTCCTTGGCGATTGATTGCAGTCAAATCATTGCAGTTCATAATACAACTCACAATGCTTGTTCCTTTCTCTCTGTTGGGGGCCTACCCCAACTTGCTTTGCTTGTAGAATTTCTTGTTGAAATTCTCTCTGTTGGGGCCCCACCCCAA